>JBKOXV010000315.1:0-11209 GCA_046725105.1 bacterium
GGACCGCGGTGCGGTCAGTATCGATGGCGTGGACAACCGCACTGCTCGCATCACGACGCCGGACGGCCGCTCACTCACGGTCCGGCCGGCGACTCCGCACGACATCGACTCACTGCTGGCGATGTACGAGTCGCTGTCGGCCGACGACCGGCACCGGCGCTTCTTCACGCTGTCGCGCCCTCGGCGAGAGCTGCTCGAGCGGTTCGTCGACACCACCGCTCGCGGCGGGCGCTGGCTGGTCGCGGTCACTGACGACGGCGACGTCGTGGCCGATGGCGGCTACACCCGCCGGCCCGACGGCGATGCCGAGTTCGCCCTCACCGTTCGCGAGGACTGGCGAGGCGGCGTGGGGTCTCGGCTGTTCGATCTCGTGCTGCAGGCGGCCGCCGACGACGGCGTGGAGAACCTCCGGGGCGACATCCTCCGTGAGAACCGGCCCATGGTGCGCATCGTCGAGGATCACGGCTACGCGACCGTCGACCAGCCGGACTGGACGGTGCTCGAGGCGACTGTCTCGACGCACGGAGGCCGGCCGAGCTGGCCGCCGGCCCATGAGCAACGACGCCTGCTGGTCGAGGAGTGCGGCGGGCGTTGGCATGCCGACCCCGAGGCCTGGGCGGCCGGATGGGACGTGATCACGTGCCCGGGCCCGGGGGCTCGCTCAGTCGGGGTGTGCCCACTGCTCGCCGGCGAGCATTGTCCGCTCGTCGACGGGGCCGACGCCATCGTCGTGGCCGGGCCGTCGACCGACCCCCACCGCGACACCCTTCTCGCCGCTCATAGCCGCACGCCGGCGCCGGTCCTCGACGAGGCGGCGGCGCCACCGGGAGCCGTCTCCGACCTGCTCGCACGAGACGTTCTCTGACAGCCGTGGAGGTCGTCAGCTCAGGTTCGGCCATGTCGAACGTCGCCCGCCAGTAATCGACGTCCTCAACTAGACGAACTGCTCCCAGCGGACGTCGATGACGCCCGGCACCTCACGGACGGCGTTCTCGATGAGCCGAGAGTGATCCGGCGACGCCACCTGGCCTGTGAGGACCACGATCCCGTCCTCCACCGACGCCATCAGGTCATGGTCGTCGGGCACGAGCAGCGGGTCGTGCAGCGTGCGTTCGATGTCGATCGACACCAGTCGGTCGGGCCGGTGGAACAGCCGGAGCACGTCCGATCGGCTCACGATGCCGACCACCCGGCCGTCGTCGTTGACAACGGGGAGCCGTTTGACACCGGTCGTCACCATCCGCGCCGCCGCCAGCCGCACGAGATCGTCGAGGCGGACGGTGCGCACCGGCGCCGTCATGAGATCAGCCGCCGTCATGGCTCGGGCCTTGGTGGCCCAGGTGTTCTCGGCCCGGCCGGCGACGACATCCGTGGCGGCTTCGAGCAGGCTCCGCCGACCACCGAAGGCCTCCCTCGACACGAGGTCGGCCGCGGTCACGATCCCGATCGGCCGCCGGTCGGCGTCCACCACCGGGACGCCGCTGATGCCGTGATCGAGCATCAGGCCCACGAGCTGCTGGAAGGTCGCGTCGGGCCGGCAGGTGACCACGGCGCTGGTCATGATGTCTCGTACCCGCATTGCTGCTCCTTTCACGCGGTCGCGACGGGTTGGTCCACGAGGTGGTCAGACATGAGGAACTCCGTCATGTCCGTTGTCGCGCCGGCTGGGCGGACACTCCAGGGCCGAAGGTCCTTCACCGGCGCGGCGGGCGCGGCTACCTCTGACGGTGTGCCGTCGCGGCGATCAGGGCGTCGCCGGCCCGAGCAGGCCCTGACGAGTGGCGATCGCCACGGCCTCCAGCCGTGACTGCGCGTTGAGCTTGGTGAGGATGTTCCGCACGTGGTTCCGCACGGTGTGGATGCTCAAGTACAGGTCGTTGACGATGGCGCTGGTCGACTTGCCCTCGGCCAGAAGGCGCAGCACCTCGATCTCGCGCTTGGTGAGATCGATGCCGGCGCTGGGCGGCCGGGGCCGCAGGTGGGCCGCCAACTGGTGCATCATCGTCGGGGGGATCCGCACCTCACCGGCGAGCACGCCGCGGATCGCCGACGGCAGCTCGCGGAAGCTCCCCGACTTGGTGACGAAGCCGGAGCAGCCCGACTGGAGGGCCGCCGCCAGCACGGCTCCTTCGGCCTGGCCGGTGAGCATCACGACCTCTGTCTGAGGATGCTCCTGTTTGATGCGGGCCGTGGCCTCGGTGCCCCGACCGTCCGGGAGCTGGAAGTCCATCAGGACCACGTCCGGGTGGAGCTCGCGCGCCGCCCGCACGGCCTCCGCCACGCTGCCCGAGGTGCCGACGACGACGAGGTCAGGCTCGACGCCGAGGGCGCGCACCAGCGCCTCTGCCACTAACTCGTGGTCGTCGACCACGAGCACTGTCGCGGCGCCATGGCCGCGCCCACCGCTCTCCATGTTCTCCGCCTTCCGCCCTCGCCGCCTTGTCCCACCGAGTTCGGCGGATGCTAGTTCTCGCGCTGTCTGTCAGCAAGCCGCCACTCTTCGTCGAGTCCACCTCCGGATTGACACAGCTGCGCTAGGCCGGATCCCACAGGCTCGGCTTCCGGGCCGGCGCCCCGGCTGTGACCATCGCCACGTGGAGACAACTACGGTCGAAGATCAGGTACCCCCGACTGCGGACGAGCTGCGCCAAGGCCTCGAGCGGGGTGAGCTCGAGGCGTGGTACCAGCCGGTCGTCCGCCTCGCCGATGGGGTGGTGACCGGCTTCGAGGCCTTGGTGCGCTGGCGGCACCCGCGCCTCGGACTCCTTCCCGCGTCGGCCTTCGTGCCCCTGGCCGAGGTCTCCGGGCTGATCCATGCCGTCGACCAGCAGATGCGCCGCGAGGTGTTCGGCCACGTCCAACGTTGGCAGGAGGACGTCCTGGTCGCCCCCGGCTTCCGCGTCGTCCTCCACATCTCGGCCCGGGAGGTCGGCGACGATCACCTGGCGGCGGAGATCTCCCGCGCCATCGACGACGCCGGGGTTGATCCCCACGGCCTCACGCTCGAGCTGACGGAAACGGGTGCCATCCGCGACCTCGACGCCGTCCGCCGCACGGCGTTGGGCGTGCGCGATCTCGGCATGGACCTAGGCCTGGACGACTTCGGCTCGCCGTCGGCCACCTTCGAGCTCCTGCGAACGCTTCGCTTCGACGTGCTCAAGCTCGACCGCGCCGTCGTCGCCGCCTCCGAGTCGAACATCGGGCGAGCGATGGTGGTTGCCTTCGTCGGTCTCGGTCGTGAGCTGCATTCGACCGTCGTGGCTGGGGGCATCGAGACGCTCGACGAGGCGACCCGCATCCGAGGGCTCGGCTGCGACGAAGGTCAAGGCTTCCTGTGGGCGCCCCCCATCGACGCCGCCGAGGCCGAGGTCCTTCTGACCGTGGGGATGCCGAACCGGCGCGCCGGCTGACGCATATCGCACCTCGGGCATGGCCCCTATGTGTCATGTCGAGATGAGCTGCACTCGTCTTTGATCGAAATCGTGGAGCATTCACCATCAGAGGATGGCGAAGACGACGTCCACCGACTGTCGACATCCGGGCGGTCGGCGCTCGACCACCTTCGCCGCCATCGCGGGGCTCGTGGTCGTGGGCCTCCTCGTGGCGGTGGCCGGCGCCCTCCTCTCCGCCGGCCGAGCCGCCGCGTCGATGCCTTTCGACTCGGTGGAGGCCCAGTTCTACTCGTTGCTCAACAGCGATCGCGCCCAGGAGGGCCTGGCGCCCCTTTCCTTGGACCCTGCCCTCGTCGCCGTGGCCCGCGGTTGGTCGGCCCACATGATGGCCGTGCACCAGCGCACCGGTGACCCGGTCATCAAGCCCGACGCGCCCCACGACTGCGAGCTCAGCTCCCTGTGCCACCGCAGCGATCTCGCGACTGCAGTAGGGAATGTCGCACCTGGATGGCGAGCCATTGGTGAGAATTTGGCAACGGGCGGCGACATCGCCGCCATGAACACCGGCCTCATGAACTCGCCCGGCCACCACGCCAACATCGTGGGCGCCTACGACCGGGTCGGGATCGGCGTCGTGATGGAGGGTGACCGCATCTGGGTCACGTTCGACTTCGTAGCCGCTCCACCGCCGGCCGAGCCGGGCCAGGCCGTCCCCGTCTCGTCGCCGGCCGCGGGCGCAGTGTCACCTCTCGGCACGCGGGCCCGGTTCAACCCCACTGCTCCCGAACGCGTCGCCGACACCCGGTCGGGCGCGCTCCTGGCGGCCGGCGACGTGGCGTCGATCGAGATCGCCGGCCATGGCCAGGTGCCGGCGACGGCGACAGGCGTGGCGCTGAACCTGACGGTGACGCAGCCGCAGGCGGCTGGGTACCTCGCCGCCTATCCGTGCGGCATGCCCCGACCGACCACGTCCAGCCTCAACTACACCGCCGGCGAGTCCAGGGCCAACGCCGCCTATGCGGCGCTGGCGGCGACCGGAACCGTCTGCATCTTCACGTCGGCGAGCGCCCACATCGTGGTGGACGTTTCCGGGTGGTTCGGCCCGTCGGGCGCCGGCTTCCAGCCCGTCGTTCCCCGCCGGCTCTTCGACAGCCGCCAGACCGGTGGCCCGGGTACGTCGTTCGTCGTCGACGCCTCGAGCGTCGGTGATGCGTCGGCCGTGACGGTCAACATGACGGTGGCCGATCCGACTGCGCCCGGATTCCTGACCGCCTACCCCTGCGACACGACCCCGCCCCAGGCGTCGAACGTCAACTTCGTCGCCCATCAGACGATCGCCAACCTGGCCACGGTCAAGCTGGCGTCGGGCCGTTTCTGCCTCTCCAGCCCGGTTCCGACCGACGTCGTCATCGACGTGGCGGGCACCTACGGCAGCGCCGGCGGTGCGTACACGGGCACGGCGCCGAGCCGGTTCCTCGACACCCGCGACTCCACGGGCGGATGGACCGGGCGCCTGGCACCGATGCAGCGCATCGAGCTGGCCGTTGCCGGCCGGCGCGGTGTTCCCGCCGGCGCCACCGCCGCTGTGCTCAATCTCACCGTCACGGACACGGCCGGTGCCGGTTACGCCGTCGCCTTCCCCTGCGACCAGGCCATGCCGGACGTCTCGAACGTGAACTACAGCCAGGCCGACACCGTGGCCAACCTCGTGGCTGCCCGCCTGTCCGCTTCCGGTTCGGTGTGCCTGGCGACGAGCGCCCGGGCCCATGTCGTGGCCGATCTGGCCGGCTGGTTCCAGGCCTGAGAGGCCGCCATGACACAGACTGATCAGCAGGGATGACCTGAGTGGTTCTGGCGGGGTCGGGGCCATACCGGGATGATGCTGGTAACGGCGAGGAATTCTGAAGAGGTCATCATGGACACCACATCGGCGGATCTCAGCGAAAACAGCGGCCTTCTGGACCTGGCACACCCGGATGCGTCGGTCTTCGTCGACCGTCACATCCCCCGCGTCCGCGACTCCATCCCGGCCGACCGTCACATTCGCGTCGGCGATTCCATCCCGCCCGGCCTGATCTCGATCCTCGTACTCGTGGTCGGTGCCATCTTGGCTGTCTGCCTGTTGTAGCCATGACCGCCCGGACGTCCCGCCATGGT
Organism: bacterium; assembly: GCA_046725105.1. Taxonomy (GTDB): domain Bacteria; phylum Actinomycetota; class Acidimicrobiia; order Acidimicrobiales; family Ilumatobacteraceae; genus DASXAI01. The sequence continues at coordinate 5,550 of JBKOXV010000315.1, forward strand.
CGGCCCGGCTGGCTCCAACCCGCGTTCGCCTGGCCCGTCTTCGTCGGCGCCATGCTCGCCCTGCACACCGTCCAGCCCGACGGCACCATCGGGGCGCTGACGTACTTCGGCGTCGGATTCGTCGCTGCCGTGATGGCGTGGTGGGGCCTGGCCGGCGACACGCCGGCCGAGCGCGCTCGCTGGTGGTGGATCGCCGTCGGCGTCACCCTGTCCGCCGTCGGCGACGGGATCATGGCCTTCCACATGATCTTCCTCGGCGCGGTCCCGGACATCTCGCTCGGCGACGTCTTCTGGCTCGGCGCCTACGTCGCCCTCGTCGTCGGACTCTTGCGCGTCGTGCCCATCCGCGACAGCGAGCGCCGTCTAGACGTGTCGTCTCTCCTCGATCTCCTGGCGGTGGCCATCGTCGGGCTCCTCGTCGTCTGGTACTTCTCCATCAGGGCGACGCTCGCCGACCCGCTCCACCCGTTGAGCATCCGCCTGGTCTGGAGCGCCTACCCCGTGCTCGACGCCGTCTTGCTCGTGCTCGTCGTCCGGCTGCTGTCGGCCGGCCCGGCCCGCGCCTCGTCGGCCCGGCCCCTCGCCGCCGGTGCCCTGTGTTGGTTGGTGGGCGACTTCGCCAACCTCGTGCTCGACCCGGTCCAGTCCATGGTGGCGTGGAACGACGCCCTCTGGATGGTCGGATCCACGTTGCTGGGCTACTCGGTCTGGCGGGCCAAGGCCGAGAACCTCGCTCCCACGCTCGACGAGCGCGTCCCCAGGTGGCGCGTCCTCGCCGGTGTCGCCCCTCTCATCGTGCCGGCCCTGGTCCAGGTCGTCTCCTCGGTGCGTCACGAAGGCGACGAGGCCGTCCTGATGCTGGTCACGACGGCGGTACTGACCACGCTCGTCTTCTTCCAGGTGTGTCGCTCGCTCGGCGCCGCCGAGTCGGCGCAGCGTCGTGTCCACGCCAGTGAGCGTCACTACCGGGCGCTGGCGGCCAACTCGTCCGACGGCGTCGTGCTCGTCGATCCCGACGGCCGGATCCTCAACGACTCGCCGACGCTGGCCCTGCTGGCCGGACGCCCGGGGCTCTCGACCACCGGCGTCCACATGAGTGCCATCATCCACCCCGACGATCTCGACGGCGTGCGAGCCATCCTCGCTCGCGCCCTGCTCAATCCCACCGTCGTGTTCGACGCCGAGTTCCGGGTCCGCCACGCCAACGGCAGCTACCTCTGGTTCGGCGCCCGCGCCGTCAACCTGCTCCACGATCCCGATGTGAACGGGGTCGTCGTGAACATCCAGGACGTCACCGATCGCAAGCTGGCCGAAGCACAGCTGTCGCACCAGGCCTTCCACGATCCACTGACCGGCTTGGCCAACCGTGCCCTCTTGCGCCAGCGCGTCGAGCACGTCCTGCGGCGCCCGGGCCGCACCGGGTACGACGCGGCGGTGATCTACCTCGATCTCGATGGCTTCAAGAACGTGAACGACAGCTTGGGCCACGACGCCGGCGATCAACTGCTGCGCGACGTCGCTCGCCGCCTTCTGGCCGCCGTGCGCGCCGGCGACACGGTGGCTCGCCTCGGGGGCGACGAGTTCGCTGTCCTGCTCGAGAACAACCGGTACCCGCGGGAGGACGCCGTCTTCATCGCGGAGCGGATCCTCGGCACTCTCCGCGAACCGGTGACCGTCGAGGGCCTCCAGATCTGCGTCTCGGCCAGCGTCGGCATCGCCATCGCCGGACCCGACACCACCGCCTCGTCGGCGCTGCGCAATGCGGACGTGGCCATGTACCGCGCCAAGGCGGCCGGCAAGAACCAGTGGGTCGTCTACGAACCGCAGATGCGGGCCGAGGCGGTCGAGCGCCTGCGCCTGGAGGCCGACCTTGCCACCGCCATCGAGCACGAGCAGTTGCGTCTCGAGTACCAGCCCGTGGTCGATCTGGCGACGCGTCGCATCATCGGCTGCGAGGCGCTGCTGCGGTGGGACCATCCGACCTTCGGCACGGTTCCGCCCGACAAGTTCATCCCGGTGGCCGAAGAGACCGGGCTGATCGCGCCGATCGGGCGCTGGGTGCTGGAGACGGCGTGCCGGGCCGCCACTCATTTCCGTTCCATCGACGGAGTGGACCCCGACTTCAGCATGGCCGTGAACGTGTCCGGCCGCCAGGTCGAGGCCGACTCGTTCGTCGCCGAAGTGTCGGAGGCTCTGGCGCTGGCTCGCTTGGCGCCCCAGGCGCTCGTCCTCGAGATCACGGAGACGGTGCTAGTGCGCGATTCCAGCGTCGCCGCTCGATGCCTGCAGCAGCTCCGCGCCCTGGGGGTCCGGCTGGCCATCGACGACTTCGGGACCGGCTACTCCTCGCTGAGCTACCTCCGGCAGTTCCCCATCGACATTCTCAAGATCGACCGTTCCTTCATGAGCGGTGTGAGCGACAGCGCCCCGCTGCCGCCGATCCTCAAGGGCCTTCTCGATCTGGGTCGCACCCTCGGCCTCGACATGGTGGCCGAGGGCATCGAGCAGCCGTGGCACCTCGACGCCCTGCTGGCCGAAGGGTGCCACCTCGGCCAGGGCTACCTGTTCTCACGGCCGCTCGGTCGCCAGGCCGTCGAGGACCTCGTGGCGACGCTCGGCGTCAAGGTGATGGAGCCCGCCTGACGCCCCTCGGAGCGTCCGCCAACAGGCTCGGGCGTCGTCCGACTCAAGGAGCCATATCTCCCGCTCTTGGCGCCGTCGGCGCCGGGCCGCTCGGGCCACGGTCACGCCTATCGGCGCTCGCTCTCAGTCGACGGCGATCTGGATGACGTCGTCGACGACCCGCAGGGGATAGGTGACCATGTCCTGGGCGAAACCGTCCTCGTTGGACGGTTTGACGCATTGGCCGGTGGTGACGTCGTAGCGGCTGCCGTGGCCGGTGCAGGTGATGATGCAGCCGTCCTCCAGGGGACGGCCGGCGAGCTTGGTGCCCTGGTGGGGGCACAGCGCCGAGAAGGCGTAGAACGTGCCATCGACGTTGGCCAACCCGACGGGCCAGCCGTCGACCTCGATGAGCTCGGTGTCCCCGGGCGCCACCCAGTCGGTGGGTGCCGCGTCGAAATACTCCTTCTGCATCATCTGAGGGTATCGTCCGTTTGCACCGAGACCAGTTTCTGCAAAGGGGACATCGTGGCGACTGAAGCGCTCACGGGCACTCGCGGCGTGTATCTGGCCGAGAAGGAAGAGCGGCTGCCGTACCGCGTCGTCGATGCCGACAACCACTTCTATCCCACCGCCGACGCCATCGACCGCTACCTCGATCCGAAGATGCGAGAGCGGGCTCTTCTCCCTGGTGAGACGTTCACCCTGGAGAACGAGGAGGACATCGTCGAGGAGAAGCACGTCGACGCCCACAAGTGGAAGACCACCGGCGAGCACCCCGTGCCCGAGGGCGGCCACGGCGGCGTGGATATGTCCGAGGTGCCCGCCATGGAGGCCAACATCCCCATCCCGGGCGCCATGCTGAACCGGCTGAACCCCATGCGCGACCTCGACAACCTCAGTCGGGCCGAGCTGGTCCAGCGCTACAACGAGATGCGGCCCGCCTTCGAGCACAAGGATCCCCGGCTCGCCCTCATGGACTTCCAGGGCGTCGAGGCCGCCGTCGTCCACGCCGCCGGCGCGCCCAGCGACTCGGCCTTCCGGCGCGGCGACATCGAGGCGGGCTACGCCGTGGCCCGTGCCTTCAACATGTGGCTCCAGGACGACTGGGGATTCGCCTACAAGAACCGCATCTTCGTGCCGTCCGTCGTGCCGCTCGACGACATCGACTATGCCGTGGAGGAGTTGGAGTGGTGCCTCGACCAGGGCGCCCGGATCATCAACCTGAGTCCGGGGCCGGCGCCGAACGGCCGGTCGCCCTTCGAGCCGTACTTCGACCCGTTCTGGGCCCGGATCAACGAATCCGGCGTGCGCATCGCCGTCCATCTCGGCGGCTCGATGTACCAGAAGTACGGTGCCGACTGGGGTGAGAATCCCAGGGCCAAGTACTCGGAGTACAACGCTTTCCAGTGGATCTCGTACTGGTCGGACCGGCCCATCATGGAGACGGTCTCGGCGGCGATCTTCCACAACCTGTTCGGCCGCTACCCGAACGTCAAGGTGCTCATCGCCGAGTTCGGCACGCCGTGGTTGCCGTATCTCGTCCGCAAGATGGATCACGCCGCCCTGCTGGGCCGGCCGGCGAAGTTCGGCAAGATCCCGGGCCGGCCGAGCCGCATCTTCAAGGAGCACTTCGTCGTGGCGCCGTTCCCGGAAGAGAACGTGCAGCGCCCGATGGAGGTCGTCGGCCCCGACGTCCTGGTGTTCGGCTCCGATTTTCCCCACGCTGAAGGCCTGCCCGACCCGGTCCAGTACGCCAGCCAGCTGAAGGGTCTCGACGACGTCACCGTGAAGAAGATCATGCGTGACAACCTCGCCAACTTCCTGGAGCTGAACTGACGCTCCCAGCGAACTGAACCGAGTTATCCACCTATACGTCGCTCATCGCGCACCAAATCGGGAGGAGCTCCTACCGTAGGGGCGCGATGGACGAGTGGATCCTCCACGTCGACCTGGACCAGTTCCTCGCCGCCGTCGAGGTCCGGCGGCGGCCGGAGCTGGCCGGGCGGCCCGTGGTGGTGGGCGGCGACGGCGATCCCACGCGGGCCCGCCAGGTGGTCGCGACGGCGTCCTACGAAGCGCGTGCCTACGGCGTGCGGTCGGGGATGCCGCTGGCACTGGCCGCCCGCAAGTGCCCTGACGCCGTCTTCCTGCCGTCGGACCGGCCCGTCTACGAGGCGGCGTCGGACGAGGTGATGGCCGTCCTGCGGGGTTTCCCGGTGACGGTCGAAGTGTGGGGATGGGACGAGGCGTTCGTGGGCGCCCACACCGCCGACCCCGAGGGCCTGGCCCGTTCGTTGCAGGAGCGCGTGCTCGCCGAGACGCAGTTGTCGTGCGCGGTCGGGATCGGCCATACCAAGCTCCAGGCCAAGACGGCGACCGGGTTCGCCAAGCCCGGCGGCGTGGCCCGCGTCACGTGGCACACGTGGATGCCGACCATGGGCCACCGGCCGGTGACCGCCCTGTGGGGAATCGGCGATCGCACCGCGGACCGGCTGGCCGCCCTCGGCATTGGCACCGTCGCCGCCCTGGCGACGTCGGACCACGAGGAACTGGCCCGGTGGTTCGGCCCCACGATCGGACCCCATCTCAAGATGCTCGCGCTGGGCGCCGGCGGTGGTCCGGTCGTGGACGCGCCCCACGTGCCGAAGGGCCGCAGCAAGGAGGTGACGTTTCCGCGCGACCTCATTCGGCGCGAGGACATCGACGGGCACGTGGCGCGCCTGGCCACGGAGGTGACCGAGTCGGTCGTGGCCGAGGACCGTCGCGTGACCCACGTGGCGCTCAAGGTGCGCTCAGCGGCGTTCTTCACGCGCACCAAGATCAGCAAGCTGCCCGAGCCGACCACCGATCCCGACGAGGTCGTCCGGGTGGCCCGCCTCGTCCTCGACCGCTTCGAGCTCGACCGGCCCGTCCGGCTCCTGGGGGTGCGGGTCGTGCTGGCGCCGCCCGACTAACCCAGCCCCCAGCATTTCACGCGAGAGGGGGTCAGCCGCAGCGCAAGTTGTCGAGGCTCGTGAGGAGGGTCGATCCGGCCG
>JBKOXV010000205.1:0-9275 GCA_046725105.1 bacterium
CGCTCCCGGACGCGACGCCGAAGTCCACCGAGCAGGCGGCGCCGAACTCGATGGCACCCTCGAAGACCTGCAGGCCCTTGGCGTCCAGCGTGAGACCGAGGTAGAAGCCGCCGCCGAAGAGGCTCACGGTGAGGCGAGACGGGTTCTCCCGCGTGCAGAACTTGAACCAGGTGCTGAGCGGCTTGCCGATGAACGGCACCTCGAACCCGGCGCCGAGGCTCAGGTTCTCGAGGCTGAAGACGCCCACCGAGAGGTTCGGGAGGCCCATGGTGAAGCCGGCGGAGATCCCCGACGGCGTGACCTGGACCTCCGGCGGGTCGGAGAACCCGTCGAAGGGAATCAGCTGGCGCAGCGTCTCGACGAAGGCGAGGGGTCCGGCGAAGGTGAAGCCTCGAAACCGGACGTCGACGTCCATCTTCTGCCCCGCCACGGCCTGGAGCTGGACGCGCTCGAAGTCGAGCACGAGCACCTCGAGATCGAGGAGGAAGTCGTCGAGGGCACACGTGACAGTGAAGGTCTGGTCGACGCCCTGCTGGGCATCGGCGGCCTCGACGGAGAGCACGAGGTTGCGTTCACCGCTCGGCTTGAACGGGCCCCACGACTTGAGGACGGGCCGCCAGTCGAACCGGGCGTTCAGCGCTTGGGGCAGCACGTCGCCGGCGGCGAAGCGGTCGAGGAGGTCGACCTGGGCCAGCACCGGGGCGATGACGCTCGAGAGCGTCGCCGCCTGCTGCACCAGCAACGAGCGCGGGCCGGGTGGGAGCGCGCTCGCCGGCAGCGTCGTCGGCAGGGCAGCCAGTTCCGTCGAGAGGGCGGCGAGTTGGGCGGCCACGACGGTGGCGGGGCCGCTTTCGACCAGCGCAGGGATGGAGCCCGTGGCCGGATCCAGCAGTTGGTCCAGGAGCGTCCGCACCGCACCCGTCTGGGCGACGGGGTTGGTGTCGGCCAGCTGCTGCAGCCGTCCGAGCCCGGAGATCATCTGCTCGACCTGGTTGAGCGACTGGCCGACGAACTGAGGCAGCTTGTCGAGCTCGTCGAACCCGACGTCGTCGAGGATGTCGCCGAGCTTGAGCACTCCGAACAGTTGGGCGCCGGCGATGGGACCGAACCACGAGCTCGCCGAGAACGTTCCCTGCGTCGCGGTAGCGATGTCGCCCGAGACCGGTCCGCTCAGACGGGAGAGCCCGGAGAGGCTCATGTCGGGCGTGACGAGCCAGCCCGATCGGTCGCCCTTGGAGCTGAACGCCACGCCCAGCTTGGCCGCCGACGGGTCGGCGGCGAGGAACACCTGCCCCGGATTGTCGTTTCCGAAGCCATCGACGAGGTACGTGTGCGGGAAGACGACGGCGGCGGCGGCGGTCGTCTGGGCGATGCGCTGCAAGGCCGGGACGGCGATCGAGGCGGCGCGGACGACGGGGAAGAAGCGGACCTTCTTCGGCCCGAGCGCGTTGTACGTGGCCTTGGCCGGCACCTCCATCCCGAACGTCAACGACTGGACGGCGAAGGCGGTGTCGTCAGGCCCGGTGCTGGTGGCGAACGCGACCTTTTGACCGCCGAGGGGCACCGTCGAGCGGAGCGACGACGTGCCCGGCCAGGTGTCGGTCTCGTAGCTGTTCTTGACGTCGTCAGGGATGATGGATGTATCCCAGTCGTCGTCGGTCTCCTCCTTGCCGACAAAGAGAAGCGGCACGGCCATGTCGGCGACGTTCCCATCGGTGTCGGTGGCGCTCACATGGAACTTGAACAGCTGTCCGGCCACCCGCGGCCAGAACGCGCCCTGTTCCTTGTCGAGGAGGTCGTCGGCGTCGGGCGGGTCGAGCAGCGGCGAGACCAGGGTGAGGATGCGCACCGCCTCGAACGGCATCATGAGGTCGAATTGCTCGCCGTTCCGAGGGTCGCTCGGAGCGCCCTCGTGCACCAGGCCGGTGGTTCGGAACGTCTTCACGTGCTCGCGCACGACGAGGAACATGCGCTGCCGGAGGTAGGCCGCGTTCCCGGGTTTGTCGGCGTGCAACTGGCGTTCGGTCACCTTGATGACCGAGGCGCGATGTCCGAACGGGCAGAGGAAGCCGGTGTACACGACGCGGACGTAGTGATCGCGACCCAGCGTGGCCCGGTGCCGCCACTCCTCGACCGACAGGCCGGTCGGTTGGCGGAACGGCTACGAGCCGCGCGAGTCGAGCCAGGCGCCCAGCGACGACAGCGCGAAGTGGCCGACGTCCAGCGGGTTGGGCTCGTACCAGCGGTTCTCGTTGTTGCCGTCGCTCAGACGGAAGTTCGACGACAGGTGCATGACGTTGTGACGGTCGAAGGCGTCGAGCGACATCCGCCACGGGTCGCTGCTGTTGTGGTCCGGTATGCCGAGGGGCGGGTTCAGCGGCCGACGCGAGTCGAGGGCCCACACAGCGCGCACCGTCCGCAGCGGGTCGTCGCCGTCGATCAGCGTGCCGTCCTCGCGCCGTACGCCGAGCCGGGTGTGCCACAACTCGGTGTGGCCAGTCTCCTCCGACGTCGCCGGGCCGTTCTCGTGGAACCAGGCGCCGAACCGGTTCGGCGACAGGACGAGGTGGTACGGCAGCTCGATGGCGGTTTGGGTGACCGTCGGAGGCGCGGGCTCCGGCCGGCGGAGGATCGGGCTGATCTCCGGGTTGAGCAGCTGGTTGCCGAGCGCGCCGACGACCTGGCGCGTCACAGACCCGGTCTGGGAGCTGAGGCCGAGGGTGTTGGCCAAGGTCCGGGCCTTGCGACGGCTCCGGGCGATGGCGTGGATCTGGGCCGTGGCCGACGCCGCGCCCGCGTCGCCGAGCAGGAGTGTCGCGTCCGAGACGCCGGCAGTGATGACGTCGACGAGCCGAGACGACGGCTTCTTCGGCGGCAGGGCGTTGGCGGGCACGTTGAGCTCGAGGGAGCGGACCGCCTCCAGGACGCCTTCGAGCGTCCAGTCGATCGGTAGGTTCTCGTCGAGAACCCGGAAGACGAGCCGCGACCAGCCCGCCACGATGGCGTCGATCGGCGGCGGATCGGGATCCTCGTCGGCGGACGTGGCGTCGGGGTCGACGAGCTTGGGGACGTGACCGGTGTCGGGAATCTCGACCGGGATCTCGACCTTGGTCCCGTCGGGGTTCTTCGTGGTGTAGTAGGCGCGCTCAGTGATGTGTTGCGGCGGGAACCAGACAGTGAGGTACGCCTGTCCGGTCCCATCCTTCACGAGCCGGGCGGGGCGCCCATCTTCACCCGGCGCGACGCGCAGGCCGGTCAGGTCGAACCCCAGCACGAGCAGATCGCGTGGCCGGATGATCCACCGCCTCCGGTCCGGACCGGGCCGGCCGCCGCCGGCCCGTACCCGGGCGACGTCGGTGACGACGAAGCGCGTCACGACGGGCCGCCGGCCGGGACAAGGACCATCTGCTCGCAGTACAGCTCGGCTGTCACGCGCAGGGGGTTGGCGGCCGGCTCCAGCCGGACGATGCCGACGTGGTGCAGCTCGATGCGGGACAACTCGGTTTGGAGGTCGGCGGCGAGGAAGATGAGGGCGCCGGCGCGCTCGGCATCGTCGCCGTTGTTGCCGTCGACGACGAAGTCGTGGTGCCAGTCGTGCCACGTCTTGGCGTGGGCCGACGCCAGCGTCACGACGAGGTTCGGGAACTCGACCGGCCCCGGGAGCAGGTCGATGTGGCCCGAGCCGGAGGTCGCGGCCTGCACGCGACGTCGGACGGTGAACGACTCGATCCGGCTGACCGTGGCCGTGTCGAGGCCGGCGATCTCGAGCCGGAAGCGATTGGCGTGCCACACCTTCTGCGGCACGCCGGCAAGCGACAACGTTCCCACCCCACCCGTCGTCTCGATCAGCGCCGGCACGATGCGGAGCACGATGTCGACCGGGCCCGGATCCGTGGCGTCGAGGGCCGGGAAGACCGTCTCCGAGATCAGGGAGGCGCTGAAGTCGGTTTGGCTCGTGACGGCGAGGTGCGAGTCCAGGCGGAGGAGGGCGCCATCCTGAGGCGCTGGATGTGGTCCCCACGACGCGGCCAGCCACCCGAAGAGCCCGGCCGACACGATGCCGCTCACGTGGAGCCGCAGGTCCTCGCACTTCGGTGATCCGAGGTGCTTCTTGGCGAAGAAGTCGCCGCCCTCCGTCGTGGCGACGACGTCGGCGTAGATCGCTCCACCGGCGACGGGATGCCCGAGGACGGTCACATCGACCGGCGATCCGTCGCCGAGCCGTAGGGCTGCGAAGCCGGCGCCGGGGGCGGTCCGGGCAGCCGGCATCCTCGTAGCCTCCGGCCCGGGTCGGCAACTTGTCAAGGATGAACGCGTCGAGGGCCGAGCTCACCATGGCGTGAGCCGCCTGTCAGGATTGGTCTTGTGTCACGCGTCATCCATCACGAGGTCGTGATCCGCTGGGACATTCGAACGGACGACGAGAGCGCCGACGTCATGCCGGACAGCACCCTGTCCGACACGTGGCGGAAGATCGCGGCCGAGCACCTCATCCTGCGCTCGTCAGATCCGACGCTCCAGGTGACGGCGCGAAGCTGGGCCGACTGAGGCGGCTGCTAGTGGTCGAGTCGACTGTACCGGCGGTGATCACGGCGGGCGTCGGCGCTGGCCCGTCGCGTTCACGGTCCGACGGCGGTCGCCGCGCACAGGACCTGTTGCAGCCACGGTGAACGTTCCCGGGCGGTGGCGAGGTCGGTATAGGCCTCGCCGAGGTTCGTGCACGTCACGATGGTCGACGAGGGAGTAGGCGTGGCCGTGACCGGTGCTGGTGCTGCGGGCGCCGGCGCGGCCGAAGGTGACGGCGAGGCGACGGTCGTGGTCGACGGTCTGACCGGTCGGGCCGGATCGGACGTATTCCGCCACAGCGCGGCGGCGAGGACGACGCCGACGATCACCAACGAGATGGCACCGGCGAGGACTGGGATGCCTCGGCGGCGCGGCCTCCGTCGCCGATCGCCGGGTGGGGTGTCGTGGATGGGTTGTTGGCTCGAGGACAGCGGGATGGCCCCGCGCCCGTGATCCCGGATGATGATGGTCGGGGTCGGGCGGTCGGGGTCCGAGTCGGCGCACGTGCGAACGTTTCGGCCTGGCCCGAGGACGCCGCGTCGGTCATCGGCCCTTCACACGTCGCCTCGGGGAGCTCTGCTCGCACGGCTCGGAGCAGGCCGGTGGTGCATGCATCGCTCCTGACCACAGCGATGCCGCGGAGCCCGCGAGCGACGAACTGCCGGAGCAGGTTCCTCCACCCCGTCTTCTCGTCGTCCTCGGTCATCGTCACGCCGAGCACTTCAACCATGGCCGTCGGGAATGGACCCGGCCAGAGCGGTCGGTGCCGGTCCTCATCGACGGTCGCATCCAACGCGGCCGCGACGGCGGCGAGCCGGGATGACGGCAGCGGACTCATGCCGAGGGCGGCGACGAGGTCGGCGACGGCTTCGGTGGTGACGCCCTCGACGTAGGCCCGGCACGCCGCCTCTTCCAGCACCGGACCGTCGTGACGGAGGCGGACCAGCTCCGCGCCGGTGACGGGATCCCAGATGCGGGCCGTTCCGTCGACGCTCGCCGTCGCCACGCGGGTGCCGTCCGGACTGAACGCCAGCTCGACGACCCATCCGTCGTGAGCGGTGAGCGGAGCCGGCTCCCTCGGCCGGCGTCAGTGAGCCCGGCGTTGGTTCCGCTGATAGGTGGCGTCGATCGCGGCGGAGAGTACGAGGGTGAACACGCCGATCGTCCAGAGCACAGGCGACAGTGCTCCGAGACCGGTCGTCAGGAGGACGGCCCCAATGGCGAGCAACCCACCGACGAGGAGCGCATGCAGAGCGTCCCGTCGTTCGAGCTGGTGGAGCCGCCGTACGAAGGCGGCATCCCGCGTGGCCAGCTCTTGCTCGAGGTCGGCAATCGACCGGGCAACCTGATCGTCGTTCATCGGCCACCTCCGTTCGGTCACGGCCAATGCGACTCTCTGTTCATAACTTTACCATACCGTTCAGGAAAATAGCCAACTATGGTGGGGCGATGAGTCCCGACCGCGACGGCTCGCCCCCACGCGGTCGCCCGCGGCGCCAGGAGACGGACGAAGCCATTCTGGATGTCACTGAGCAGCTCCTGGCGCGCCGCGGGTACGAAGCGATGACCATCGAAAATGTCGCCGCCGCCGCCGGTGTCTCCAAGCCCACGATCTACTTGCGATACCGGTCCAAGGCCGACCTCGTGGCGGCCATGATCGACCGACTCCGACCTCCGCTGGACACGTCGTCCAGCGATGCGGTCGCCGACGACCTCGTCAGGCTGATCGAGGTACAACGGCAGTGGGTGGAGCGTCACGGACTCCGGCTCATCGCCGCCGTACTTCTCGAGCAGCAGGACCATCCGGAACTTCTCGAACGCTTCCGCCACCGTGTCGTCCGCCCGGGCCGACGCGCTCTCCGCGCCGCCCTGCGGCGCGGAATAGCCCGCGGCGAGCTTCGGTCGAGAGCCGACAGCTCGGAGATCATCGACGCGCTCACCGGCGCCTACTGGGGGCGAGCCTGGACCTCCGACGTGCCGAACCGCCGCTGGTCCACGCGCCTCGTCGCCGACGTCCTCGCCGGCGCCACCAAACGCTGACCGCCAGCCTCAGCTACGGGGCGGGCCACGCCGGCAGCACGACACCACACCGCGTGCAGCACGTCAGCCGCACCCGTTCGGCACCGGCATCGAGGCTGACAACTCGCATGTTGCCGTCGAGCGGTCCTGAGCACTGCGGGCACAGTGGCCCCACGACGCGCTCGTCGGCGACGCTCACGGGCCGGGCCTCGCCGAACGACGCCAGCACGTGGCGGCGGACGGCGTCGGCATGGACGCCAAGGCGGGTCAACAGCACCGGCATCGTGCCGTCGTGGACGCTGAGGAGGCCGAGCACGACGTGCTCGGGGCCGATGTAGTCGTGCCCGAGCTGCAGCGCCTCGAGCCGGGCTCGCTCGACGGCCGCATTGGCCTCCGCGGTGAACGACGATTGGCCCCTGGGCTCGGTACCGCTCGGCGCCACCATCCGGGCGACCTGGGCCCGCGCCGACTCGGTAGTGATCCCCAGGTCGGTCAAGGCGGCAGTGAGACGGTCGTCGACCTGTGTCGCCGCGATGAGCAGGTGCTCGGTGCCGACGTAGTCGTGCCGGCAGACCCGTGACTCCTGCTGGGCCACCATGACCAGGCGGCGGCACGGTTCGGTGAACCGTTCGAACACGCGCCGACCATACCGTCGCCGGATGGACCACCCCTTGTCCTCAGCCGGGGCCGTCACGTCGGCGTCCGGTCGAAGCATCGGCGCAGCCGCGAGATTCCTTCGTCGATGTCGGCGGCGTCGATGGCACCGTAGCCGAGCGCGAGGCCCGACCGGGCGGGCTGGTCGACTCGGAAATTACCGAGCTGCTGCACGGCGACGCCCGCGTTGATGGCGCGGCGAGCGACGTCGGCGACCTGCTCGGGAGAGGGCAGGGACCGTTGCGCTGATGTGGAGGCCGGCCGGAGCAGGGAGGACGGCGAGGTGCTGGCCGAGGTGCGTGGCGAGGCTGGCGAGCAGCGTGTCGTGGCGTCGTTCGTAGACCGCGCGCATCTTGCGTATGTGGCGCGCGAGCACGCCTTCGTTGATGAAGCGGGCGAGGGCGGCCTGAGTCGGGAGCGCCGTGTGCCAGTCGGTCACGAATGAGTTGGAAGCTCACCCGGTCGACAAACGAGATGCGCCGGCCGAGCCCGGCGAGATACGCCGCCGTCGCCCGTCCGTGCAACTCGGCATCGACGAAGGCGACGACCAGCGCCGGTACGAACGCGTCGAACAGGTCGCGCACGGCCGGCGGGCCGAGGCGGTGATGAACAAGGGCGGCTGTCTCTACGAGGACGTAACTGTGCGTGACGAGGATGTCGGCTGGATCCGCTCCGGGCCCGGTCAGCCAGCCGGATGCGGCGAGATGGTCTTCGTCATCGGCGTCGAGCAGCGCATACAGCGCCGAGGTGTCGACGAACGGCCTCATTCGGTGAACGCGTTAGCGAGCTCACGGTCGTGTTCTCGGCTGACGTCGCGCCGCCCAGAGTGGTGCCGGCCGATGGCGCCGATGGCTCGCTGACGCCGATCGTCGCTCGGCTTCGTGACCAGGTGGTCGTCCACGAGCTCGCGCAGGACCTCGGCCATGGAGACACCCCGCTGCTGGGCGACGCGCTTGAGAGCTTGCGCCTGTTCGGGCGTGAGCTGCAGCTGGGTGCGGACACATCATGCTTACAGGCTCTCTGCCCTGAGCGCCGGCGCCACGTTCGTCGCCAGCAGCTCGATGTGGCGGTCGACGAGGTCGTCGGGCATGCCGGCGATGCTCGCCCAGCAGAACGCGTACGCGACGGGCAGGCCCTGGACGCGTTCTCGGATCAGGCGCGCCGCGTCGTCGGGGGCGAGGACATCGAGCCCGCGAACACTGCCGGGGCCGGACATGGTCTTTCGGATGTCGCCGGCGGACAGGAGCCGCGGCGTGCGCCCGGTGCCGGCGGTCATCGCGGCGCGGTAGCTGTTCAGCTGATGGGCCAGGTGAGGGAGGATGCGGTCGAGCGCACGGGGCGGGTCGTCGGCCACGATCACGTCGACCACGCCCGCCATCCGCCCGTCGTCCGGATCGAGGCCGGCGTCGGCGCGTCCGGCGCGGTAGGGCTCGGCGAGGGCGGCGTCGAGGCTGAGCAGTCCGACACCGAGCGCTCCGGCCCGCCGGGCGCCCCGCGGGCCCTGATACCCGAGCCAGAGGGGAACGGGCCGCTGGACCGGCGGCGGCACGAAGGCGTCGTCGCCGAGCAGGCGCTGCAGCCCGGCGACTGTCTCGTCGGTGCGGGCGTAGCGCGCCGCCATGTCGGCGCCGAAGAGCTCGAACTCCGGGGCGGCGTACCCCGCGCCGAGGCCGAGCTCGAGACGCCCGGCCGAGACGACGTCGACGAGGGCGGCTTCCTCGGCGAGATGACGGACGTGCCGCAGAGGCACCAGTACGACGGCGGTGCCGATCCTGATCCGCGAGGTCCGCGCCGCGATGGCGGCCGCCAACGTGAGCGGCTGGGACAGGTAGCCGTCGTCGAACAGGTGGTGCTCCGACAACCAGACCGACCCGAGACCGAGTCGCTCGGCTTCGACGGCGCGGTCGATCGTGCTGCGGTAGTGATCGATCCAGGGTCGCCGCCACGGCACCGGGTTCCGCCCGTCGAGATAGATGCCGAGGTCCAAGCCGTCGATTCTCCTCGGCTACGGTCACCTGTGGCAAATGAGGATACTC
>JBKOXV010000261.1:0-24086 GCA_046725105.1 bacterium
CACCAGGGTCACAACGGACCTCCCTAGGTGGTGGGCGGACAAGGGCGGGAATCCGCTACGGAGCCACCATTCCACGATCAGCCGGTCCGGTCGAGAACGAACCGACGCAGCGGGATCGTGAGCTCGCGTCCTACCCGTGGATGCAGAACGCTCATGATCGACAGTCCGACGGGCGCTATCGCGCCCATGACACGTACTCAATGACGCAGCGACGAGGATGGAGGGATGTCGACTGCCTGCGTCCTGGACGAGGACGACGCACTGGAGCTGCTCGCCTATCTGGTCGCCATCTCACGAAGTGACCTCGGCCCACCAGCGCGGATCGGGACGGAACAGACGGGCCGGCCGGCCAGTCGTGTCGGTGTCCACTCGGTAGACGATCCCGGCGGTTGGTTCGGCGCGGCGCCGCTCGTCGCTCCAGTTCTCGGTCGCCGTGGTGATGTAGAGCCGGTGCATCCCCGGCCCGCCGAATGCGCAGGCCGTCGTCTCAGCCGCGGGGACGTGCAGCACCTGTCGGAGCGCGCCGTCGCAGGTGTAGCGATGGACTCGCCCGCCGCCGTAGATCGCCACCCAGAGGTCACCGGCGACGTCGACCGTGAGACCGTCCGGGGTGCCGACGTCGGCGGACACCGTGATCAGCTGCCGGCCACCCGAGATCGTGCCCCGATCACCGTCGAAGGTGAAGGCATGGACGACGCGCGGGCCGCTGTCGACGAGGTACATGGTGGCTCCGTCGGGACTCCAACCGAGCCCATTGGGGATCGTCAGGCCGTCGAGCATCGTCTCGGTCTGTCCGTGACGGTCGAGCCGATAGAGCGCTCCGGCGCCCGCCCGATGATCGTCGGCCAGAGCGCCGGCCCAGAACCGACCCTGAGGGTCACAGGCCGCATCGTTCATGCGCGTCGCGGCGGGGGTTACGTCGGCCAGCGGCCGCAGGGAACCGTCCGGGGACAGATACACGAATCCCCGGTTCGCCGCCACGACCCAGCCCTCGTCGCCTTCGACCGGAGCGAGCGCTCCGACCGTGCCGGGCACCTGGTACTCGTCGACGGCGAGGAGGGCGCCATCGTCGTCGACGCGGTCGCGGTACACGCGTCCGGCCAAGATGTCCACCCGCAACAGCTCGTTGCGGCGGCCGTCCCAGCGCACGCCTTCGCCGAGCTGATGTTGAGCCGTCGTGGAGGCGACCGCCTCGCCCGTCATGCCCAGCGACCCGATGCGGCGAACGGCGTACGGCTGGTCTGTCGACAGCTGTTCGGACAAGCGTCTGCGGTTTCCGTCACCTGCACCTCCGTTCAGTGTCTCGAGCGTGGTCGAGCGGCCCGCGGCTGCGCCTCCTGCGGGGTGAGCTCGTTGCGCTTGTCGACGGTTCGTTGGCGGACCGTCCCGCCCGTGGCCAGTAGCTCGTGCCGGGCGCGTTCGGCCAAGGCATTCATACCCATCGAGGACAGCAGGTCGTGAGTGCGCAGCTGCTTCCGAGCATCCATT
Organism: bacterium; assembly: GCA_046725105.1. Classification (GTDB taxonomy): domain Bacteria; phylum Actinomycetota; class Acidimicrobiia; order Acidimicrobiales; family Ilumatobacteraceae; genus DASXAI01. Next base: position 1,489 of record JBKOXV010000261.1, read on the forward strand.
CGGCGGTGTTCGCGCCGCAGCCACTCGCCGTAGAGCAGATGGGCGCGGGCGAGCTGGGCGCGGAGGGAGTCCGGCTGAGGTGCTCGATCGAGTCGACGTTAACGGCGAGACCGACCTCGACGTCGAGCGCCGAGGCCGGCGCCACGCCGTTAGTCGGCGGTACGGTCCCTTATCGTGACGACGCTCAGGCGCGTGGCGCCGATCTTTGCCGTTCGTGACCTCGGCGCCTCACTCGCGCACTACCAGCGGCTCGGCTTCGCCACGCGCGAATACGCAGGCGGCGGATACGGCTACGCCACACGCGACGGCGTCGAGATCCATCTCGGAGTCGTGTCCTCCGCCGACGCCTGGGCCACTTCCGCGTACGTCTGGGTCGACGACGCCGACGAGCTGGCCCGCACGTGGCGGGCCGCCGGCGCCCACGTGAGTGGGCCCGAGGACACCGAGTGGGGACAGCACGAGGGCGCTCACGTCGACCCGGACGGCAACATGATCCGTTTCGGCTCACCCATAGGCCGCTGACCTTCTCCCCGAGTCGCGTAGGGGCGTCATGGGGCCGCTAGGGCGCGATGGCCCCAGCCACTTCAGCGAGACCCGCCCAATCGACCGACTCCACCACGCAGCGGGCGAACAGCCAGAGCAGCAACCGCTCGGGCTCGACACCGAGCAGGCCAGCCATATGGCGGGTGAACCGGCGGGGATCGGCGTGCAGGCGCTCGTCGCAGTTGAGCAGGTGCTGGAGGGCGTCGTAGGTGGGGTCGCCGAGGTACGGGTTGGGGTCGATCGCCAGCCATGGTTCCCGTTGGGCGGCCAGTACGTTCCTGGCGTGCAGGTCCGTGCACAGCAGGACCGCCCGTTCGGCGTCGGCGGGGAGCGATCGGAACAACGCCACGCCCGCCCGCACGACGCCGGGATCGAGCGCGGCCGGTCGAGCGGCGCGCTTGGCCTCGAAGCCGTCGGCCCAGGCGTCGCACATCTCCTGCAGCGGGTGGAAAGGCGGCGTTGACGCAGGCACCGACCACAACCGGAGGAGCAACCCGGCGATCACCGCGTCCTGCTCCGGCTCGGGTCGGCCGCTGAGAGCGGCACCCGGCAAACACCGTTCGACGAGCAGCGCGATGGCGTCGTCGGCCATCTCGGCGTCGTACAGGCGCACAGCTCCGTGCCCGCCCCAGGTCCGCAGGGCGTCGGCCTCGTGCTCGGCTTCGGGGTGCGGCCACGTCACCTTGAGCACGACCGCCATGCCGTCGGCCCGCCGCGCCGGCGCCACCCAAGCCGTCTGCCCGCCGGGCTGGAAGGGCTCGCCGACGACCAGCGACCAGCGATCCGCCAGCCGATGCACCCGGCGAGGCAACCCGTCGAGCCAGCCGGCCCGCCCGTCGTGCCGCGCCGCCTCAACGAGGTTGATCGGCATCGGGAGCCAGTCGGTCACCCGCTCAGGCGCTTCTCGAACCAGTGGTGGGCGTAGGCCTCGTCGTTGAAGGCGTCGACCTCGACGTAGCCGGCCGACCGGTACATGGAGATCGCCTCGGCCAGGGCGCGGTTGGTGTCGAGGCGCACCACGGTGCTGCCGACGGCCGCCGCCTCGGACTCGAGCTCGGCGAGAAGCCGCCGGCCGATGCCGAGCCGGCGCGCCGAGGGGGCGATCCACATGCGCTTGATCTCGGTCGGCTCGGAGCCGTGGAACCGCAGCGCGCCGCAGCCGACCGGCTCGCCCCGCAGCGTCGCCACGAGGAACAGCCCGTGCGGCGGCCGCAACTCGGCGGCGTCGGCGTAGCGGCTCCGGGCTGGGTCGAAGCCGGCGTCGAAGCGTCGGTCGAGCTCGCCGAAGTACTCGTGCAGGCAGTACCGGGCACGGGAATCGGCCGGGTCGACGGCCGCCACCTCGACGAGGGCCGCCGTGAGCAGCCGCTCCACGTCGGACATGGCGGCCACGAGCCGTTCGCGCTGCGGCTCGGTCAGCGGCGCGATCAGCGACCACACCATCTCGTCGCTGCGCCGGTCGAGCAGCGCCCGCTCCCTGCGTCCGGCCGCCGTCAGGCGAGCCTCCCGTACGCGTCGGTCCGACAGTGCCGTCTCGACCGTGACGAGCCCATCGGCCTCGAGCGACCGCAACAGGCGGCTCAGGTAGCCGGAGTCGAGGTCGAGCCGGGTGCGGAGCGTCCGCACGTCGCAGCCGTCGGGGCCGATCTCCCACAGCAGCCGAGCCGCGCCGAGGGGACGGGCGCGGTGCAGGTAGTGGTCGTCGAGGGCGCCGATTCGCTGCGTGACGGCCCGGTTGAAGCGGCGGACTCGACCGACCAGCGTTGCGTCCATCCTCTGACCTTAGTCAGCTATTCCCCGGGTTGCCGAACTCGACGAGCGCTCGCCAGAGTTGACCGGCAACCGCTCACAGCCGAGAGAGACGACCGTGACCGCCACCGACGACCTGCTCCAGAACAACAAGGCCTACGCCGCCCGCTTCGACCTGGGCTCGCTGCCCCGGCTGCCGGCCACGGGCGTCGCCGTGGTGGCGTGCATGGACGCCCGGATCAGACTGTTCGGCATCCTCGGCCTGCAGGAGGGCGACGCCCACGTGATCCGCAACGCCGGAGGCGTCGTGACCGACGACACGATCCGATCCCTGGCCATTTCCCAGCGGCTGCTGGGCACCAGCGAGATCATCCTCATCCATCACACCGACTGCGGGATGCTGAGGTTCACCGACGAGGACTTCGAGCGCCAGATCCACCAGGACACCGGCATCCGCCCGCCGTGGTCGGCCGAGACGTTCACCGACCTCGACGGCGACGTCCGCCGGTCCATCGCCCGCGTCAAGGCCAGTCCGTTCCTCCCGCGCAAGGACAGCGTCCGGGGCTTCGTGTACGACGTCCACGACGGCACGCTGCGCGAAGTCGAGTAACGGGATCGGAGGGCCCCGCCGCCGCCACTAGCTTTCCGCGTCAGATCCCGGCATCAGTGGGAGGCAGGGATGACGACGACCCGCGAACAGAGTGAGGTTGACGCTGCCAACGGCTCCGGCCGCCAGCCGGTGGTGTTCGTGCACGGGCTGTGGCTGTTGGCTCCGAGCTGGGACCCGTGGCGGGCGCTCTTCCAGGAGAAGGGGTACGCCACGGTGGCGCCCGGATGGCCCGACGACCCCGAGACGACCGCGGCCGCCCGAGAGAACCCGGACGTCTTCGCCGGCAAGTCGCTCGGTCAGATCACCGACTACCAGGCCGCCATCGTGAAGCAGCTCACCCGAAAGCCGATCATCATCGGCCATTCCTTCGGCGGGCTGCTCACCCAGAAGCTGGCCGGAATGGGCCTGGCCGCCGGTGCGGTCGCCATCGACCCGGCGCCCTTCCGGGGGGTGTTGCCGCTGCCGTTCTCCTCCTTGAAGTCGTCGTTTCCCGTTCTGCGCAATCCGGCCAACCGCAACAAGGCGGTAGGCCTCACGTATGAGCAGTTCCGGTACGCCTTCGCCAGCGAGGTCAGCGAGGAGGAGGCGCACGAGCTGTTCGAGAAGTACTCGGTGCCTGGCACGGGCGCGGTGTTGTTCCAGGCCGCGACCGCCAATCTGAACCCCAAGACCGAAGCCAGCGTCGAGACCAAGAATCCCAACCGCGGGCCGTTGCTGCTCATCTCGGGAGAGATGGACCACACCGTGCCGTGGTCGATCGCCAACGCGTCGTACAAGCGCTACAAGGACAGCCCGTCACCGACCGAGATCATCCAGATCAAGGGCCGGGGCCACTCGCTCACGATCGACAGCGGCTGGCGCGAGGTGGCCGACACCGCGCTCGACTTCCTCGATCGCCACGGCTTGCGTCCCTGACGCGCCGGCCGTCAGGTGCTCGGTCGCCGCCGCCGCCGCAGCCGGCTCTGCAGGATGTCGCGTACGAGCGCCGACCGCCTCGTCCCGGCTCCCGTCGACGACTCCTCCTCAGGCGTGGGCGCGACGTCCTGACGGAGCTGCGACAAGCCGGCCATGGTCGTGAGCCACAGCCCGACGAGGGCTCCGGCCGCCGGGTCGCTTCCCCGAATGGGGCTGCCGAGCTCGGCGGCGACGGCGCGAACGCTGTCGACCGACGCGTCGTCGCGCAGCACGATGTGGACCTCGTCGTCCTCGAGCCGGATCTCCATCCGCCGCGCCGCGGCCTGTTCGGGGGTCACGTCTGTGGTGTCGTCGATGCCGATCTCGTCGATCTTGGCGCTCAGGTTGTCCGGGTCGACGCCGAGGGACGCGAGGACCTTTCCGGCCAGGCTCTCCGGCGAGCGTGCCAGGGCTTCGAGGAGGTGGTGGCTGCCCATCGGTGCCATCCCCGAGATGGCCTGGGCGGCGTCGAGCACCTCGTCGGCGGCCGGCGTGCGCCGGGCTTGCCCGGCTTCGGCGGTGGCGCCGACCCGGCCCAGTTCGTTCATCACGGTCTCCCGCACCCGGTCCAACGAGGCGCCCCGCTGGACGAGGACCTGGGCGGCGACCCCCTCGCCCTCGCGGACGATGCCGAGCAGGATGTGCTCGGTGCCGATGTAGTTGTGACCGAGATGGAGGGCCTCGCGCAGGGAGAGCTCGAGCACCTTCTTGGACCGCGGCGTGAACGGGATGTGGCCCTCGGGCGCCGCCATCGTCCCGACACCGATGATCTCCTCAACGGCGGCCCGGGTGCCGTCGAGGCTGACGCCGAGGCGGGCCAGGGCGCGGCCGGCCACGCTCTCGGGCTCGCGGAGCAGCCCGAGCAGCACGTGCTCCGTGCCGATGTAGTTGTGCTGCAGGCGGCGGGCCTCTTCCTGGGCGAGGACGACAGCCTGGCGGGCCCGGGTGGTGAAGCGCTCGAACATGACTCCACCATCTCAACCCTGTCAATCCAGTACTAGTAATAGGGTGCACTGCTACAGCCATTCGTTTCACGCTGATCTGACGACGTCTGGGGTCCTTCAGCCAGCGTGAAACGAGAAGGAGCGGGATGAGCGACTGGGAGAACCGGCTGGCCCGGTGGGAGCGCGAGCTGGAGTTGTTCGCCCAGCTGGAGGAGACACCCTGGGTGCCGCTCGGGGAGGCCGAGGCCGAGACCGGCGTGTCGCGCTCGGCGCTGCGATCCTGGTACCGCAACGGGGAGATCCCCTCCCGCCTGGTCGACGGGCCCAACGGGCCGCAGCGGCTGGTGCCGCTCGACGCCGTCGTGGCCCGAGCCGCCCGCTCCCCCCGCATCCAGCGCCGGGCCGAGCGGGAGGTCGGGTTGGAAGCCCAGGTGGCGCTCCTGCGGCACCGCGTCGACCAGCTCGAGCTCCGGCTCGCCGCCCTCGAACGGCACCGCCCCGCATGACGCTCACACTTCGCTCACATCCCGGCCGTAGGGTCCGCTGACCATGGCGGCCGCCCGCGAGCAGACCATCGTCGTGGCCGAGGACGACGCCAGCATCGCCGATCTGCTCGACCTGTACCTCCGCGACGCCGGCTTCCGTCCCCTCCTCGCGCCCTCCGGGGAGCGCGCCCTCGAACTGGTCGCCCAGCAGCGGCCAGTCCTCGTCGTGATCGACGTCGGCCTGCCCGGCATGGACGGCTTCGAGCTGTGCCGGCGCATCCGCGAGACCAATCCGCTGCCGGTGCTCTTCGTGACGGCGCGCGACGCCGAGACCGACCGGGTGCACGGCCTCGAGCTCGGCGGCGACGACTACGTGGTGAAGCCGTTCTCGCCGCGTGAGCTCGTCGCCCGGGTGCGGGCCGTCCTCCGCCGAGGGGCGGCGCCGGCGCCGGGCACTCAAGCCGTGGTCGAGATCGGCGCCTCCGTCGACGTGGACCTGGCGCGCCGCGAGGTGCGGCTGCGGGACCAACCAGTCGCCCTGGCCACGCGGGAGTTCGATCTCCTGGCTCACCTGGCTCGCAACCAGGGCGTGGCGCTGACCCGCCGGCAGCTCCTCGACGCCGTGTGGGGCGACGACTGGGACGGCGACGAGCGCACCGTCGACGTCCACGTCGCCCAGTTGCGAAAGAAGCTCGGCGACGACCTGCCGCTGGCCACGGTCTGGGGCGTCGGGTACCGGCTCGGCTGATGACCCGCCGGCTGTTCCTGGCCATCCTGGGCACCACCCTCGCCACGCTCGTCGTCGCCGGCGTGGCGACGCTGGTGCTGGCCCGCGCTCGCGCCCGCACCGAGACCGAGCGCGATCTGCGCCACCAGGCTGACGAGCTCGTCGCCGGCGTGGCCGACCTCGCCGACCGACCCGAGGGCGAGCGACCCATCGTCGCCATCAACGCCTTCGAGCGCGCCCTTCGCCTCGATGGCGTGTCCGCCATCATCATCGGCCCGGCCGGCGGCATCACCGGCACGCTGCCGGACGGGATCGCCGAGTCCGACCTCCATGTCAGCCAGCTCCAAGCGGGTGAGATCGTGAGCGGTCACCACGGCGATCTCGTCTATGCCGCCGCGCCCCGATCCACGACGCGGGGAACGCTCGTGGTCGTCGCCAGCCGGCGAGCCGATGCCGGCCTCGGCCCGGCCGGCCGCTGGTTCGTGGTGGCCGCGGCCTTCAGCGCCGTGCTGGCGGCGATCGTGGCCCTGACCCTCGGGCGGCGGTTGGCCCGACCCGTGCGGCAGGTCGACCAGGCTGCTCACGCCATCGCCGGCGGCGCCTTTGCGACTCGCCTCCCCGAACCGCCGCCGGCCGCCTCGGACGAGCTGGCCGACCTGGTCCGCTCGATCAACGCCATGGCGGCGGAGCTCGAGCGCTCGCAGACCCTGGAGCAGCAGTTCCTACTGTCGGTCTCCCACGACCTGCGCACGCCGCTCACGTCGATCCGGGGCTACGCCGAAGCCATCCGCGACGGCGCCACGACCGATCCTGGCTGGGCCTCGGGGGTGATCCTCAGCGAAGCCCGGCGCCTCGAGCGCCTCGTGCGCGACCTGCTCGACCTGGCCCGGCTGCGGACGCGGTCGTTCTCGTTGCACTCGATGCCGGTCGATCTCAGCGAGGTCGCCGGCGTCGTGGCCGAAGGGTTCCGGCCCGACACCGACTCGGCCGGGCTGACCCTCGCTGTCGAGCGGAGCCAGCCGGTCGTGGTGTCGGCCGACGCCGACCGGGTCGCCCAGGTCGTCGCCAATCTGATCGAGAACGCCGTCAAGTACGCCCGCACGACGGTTCGTGTCGTCGTGACGACCGAGGCCGGCTACGGCGTGGTCGTCGTCGACGACGACGGCCCCGGCATCCCACCCGAGGACCTTCCTTTCGTGTTCGAGCGGCTCTACGTGGCCGGTCGGGAGCCGGTGCGACGCGAGAGCGGCTCCGGACTCGGGCTGGCCATCGTGCGGGAACTGCTCAAGGCGATGGGTGGGCGGGTCGAGGCCCGGGTTCGCCCGGGCGGGGGCACGCGGCTGGTGGTGCGCCTCCTACTGGCTCCGGCGACCAGCCTCATGCCGTGAGGGCGGGCCCCATGCGACAAGCTGGGGCATGGCCAAGTTCACCAGAGGGTTCCTGGGCCGCAGCCACGAGGCGCGTGACCCCCGCCTGCCACCGGGTCAATACGACACGGGCAGCCAGTGGCCGGTCCTGACGGCCGAGGCCACTCCGCGGCTGGCCACGTCGTCGTGGACCTTCACCGTCGAGGGTCTCGTCGAGCAGCCGACGACGTGGACGTGGGACGAGATGCACGCCCTCGCCCCGTCGACGTACAACGGCGCCATCCACTGTGTGACGACGTGGTCGAAGTTCGACATGACGTTCTCGGGTGTCTCGGTGGACACCCTGCTCGAGGCGGCCCGGCCCCTGCCGTCGGCCTCCTTCCTGCTCGCATACAGCCACACGGGCTACACCACCAATCTGCCCCTCGCCGACGTCACCGACGGGAAGGCGTGGGTGGCCTGGGAGGTCGACGGCGGGCCGCTGCCGATCGAGCACGGCGGACCGGCGCGACTGCTGGTGCCGCACCTCTATTTCTGGAAGAGCGCCAAGTGGGTGGCTGGCCTCCGGCTGCTCGACCACGACGAGCAGGGGTTCTGGGAGCGCAACGGCTACCACGATCGCGGCGACCCCTGGCTCGAGCAGCGCTATCGAGGCGACTAGCCGTGGCCGACACCGTCGTGCCGCGGCTGCAATGGCAGACCGCCACCGTCACGTTCGTCAAGGAGGAGACGCCGCACGCCAAGACGTTCCGCCTCGCCCTGCCGGCGCCGTCGCGCCACCGGGCCGGCCAGCACTACGTCGTGCGCCTCACCGCGCCCGACGGCTACACGGCCAGCCGCTCCTACTCCGTCGCCTCACCGCCCGACGGCTCCAACGAGATCGAGCTCACCGTCGAGCGCCTCGAGCGGGGCGAGGTCTCGATGTTCCTCCACGATGTCGTCGAGGCCGGCGACGAGCTCGAGGTGCGGGGACCGATTGGCGGATGGTTCGTTTGGGACGCCGATCGGCCGGCGTTGCTCGTGGGCGGCGGCTCGGGGGTGGTGCCATTGATGGCCATGGTGCGCCTGGCCCGCCGCACGGGCCGGACCGACCTCGTGCGGCTCGTGGTGTCGGCGCGGTCGCCGGCCGACCTGTACTACGCCACCGAGCTGCCCGGCCCCGAAGCCACCGTGCTCTACACACGCGAGGCGCCGCCGTCGTGGCCGCGGCCGCCGGCTCGGCTGATGGCGAACGACCTCCCGCCGATGGCCGATGCCGACGCCACCGCCTACGTGTGCGGCTCACCTGGCTTCGCCGACGCCGCCACCGACGTCCTCATGGCGAACGGCTGGACCGCCGCCCAGATCCGCGTGGAGCGCTTCGGCCCGACCGGCTGAGCCCGCCAACGTACTCGTAGGCGTCGCCCATCAGCTGGCGCCAGTCGCCGTCCGAGGGCTCGACGGCTACCCACTCCTTCATCGTGCGGCCTCCGGACCGGAACGGCTCGGCCCGAGCCGACGCGACGAGCTCGCCGGCCTGCGCCGCCGGCACCTTCACCACGAGACGGTCCTTCGACAGGAAGGCGAAGATCTTGCCGTTGACGTTGAGGACATCGTTCTGTAAGGCCCGGCCCACGGTGACGTCGGGACGCCCCAGGTAGGTCGCCGCCAACTCGTCGTACCGGGCGCGAGCATCCACATCGCTACGTGAGCACGTCCTCACGCGGCGGTCAAGGCTAGGAAGTTGGACGCCTGGGTGCCCGAAGGGGCTCCCTGGCGTCCAACTTCACGCCGGTTCGTCGACGCCCTTGGGCGCCGTCTGCTTCATGAAGCCGAACATGTACCCGGCGACCCGTCGCATCTGGATCTCCTCGGTGCCCTCGGTGATCCGGTAGCGCCTGTGATGGCGGTAGATGTGCTCGAACGGCTTGTGCCGGGTGTAGCCCAGACCACCGTGCACCTGGATGGCTCGGTCGGCGGCCTCGCAACAGAGGCGGTTGGCCCAGTAGTTGCACATCGAGACCCGCTGCGACTGCGAGAACGGGCCGTACGTGTCCATGCTCCACGCCGTCTTGTGGATGAGCGCGCGCAGCATCTCGCACTGCGTCTGCAGCTCGACCAGCGGGAACTGGATGGCCTGGTTGGCTGCCAGCGGCTTGCCGAACGGCTTGCGGACCTTGGCGTACTCGACCGACTCGTTGATGCAGAACTGGGCGGCACCGAGGCTCGACGCCGCCTGCCGGATGCGGTTCTCGTTGAAGAAGTGCTGCACGACCTGCAGGCCGCGGCCCTCGCCGCCGAAGATGGCGCGGTCGGGCACTCGCACGTTGGTGAGCGAGACGTGGGCGTGGTCGGTGGGCATGTTGAACGTCCACAGGAACGACTCGATCTTGAAACCCGGTGAGTCGACGGGCACCAGGAACGCCGTGATCCCCTTGCCGTCGCCCTGCTTGCCGCTCGTGCGGGCGAAGATCAAGTCGAACTGGGCGGCGTGCATGCCGGTGTTGAACGTCTTCTCGCCGTTGATCACCCATTCGTCGCCGTCGCGCTCGGCGTGGGTCTCCATGAAGGTGGCGTCGGAGCCGTGCTCGGGCTCGGTGATACCGAAGGCGAAGCCGCGCCGGTGCTCGGCCAGGTCGTCGATCCACTCCACCTTCTGCTGGTCGTTGCCGTAGTTGATCATCAGCAGCAGCCCGACGTTGTTGCCGACGATCGAATGCTCGTTCTGGAGGTCGCAGTGGAGCCCGAGACCCTTGGCGGCGAGGTGCTCGCGTATGACGGCCATGCCGAGGTTGGTGCCGTCCTTGCCGCCGTACTCGGCGGGGAACGGATACCGGTAGTGGCCGGCGGCGTCGGCCCGGCGCCGCGCCTCGGCCAGCAGCGCCTCCCACTCCGCGTTGGGAAGGCCGCCTCGCTCCCAGTCGGTGCGGGCGTCCTCGCGCCGATGGTCGAAGAAGCGGATGTTGTCGTCTTCCTGCTCGAGCGGCTTGATCTCCCGTTCGATGAAGTCGTCGAGCTCGACGAGGTAGTCAGCCAGGTCTTTGGGTATTTCGAAGTCCATCGGGTCGGTTCCTCCGCTCTACGGCCGTAACAACATGAGTAGGTCCCACTCGAGCTCGGGCACCCGCCGCCCGCTCGCCGCCATCACCACGCTGCGGAAGCGCCCGTCGAGATGGGCGTCGGCCTGGCCGGCCAGACCGAGGCCCCAGCGCAAGGTGCCGAGCACCTTCCACCACCGGAATCGCTCGACGTCGAAGACGCCGCCGGCCCGCTCGTAGCCGGCGACGAACGGCGCCCGCCGGGCGAAGCCGCCGATCTCGCGATCGTCCTCCCGGAACCGCCACATCCGCAGAGCCGGCCACGCCAGATCCTGCATCGGATCGCCGGACCGCCGGGCGCCCTCCCAGTCGAGCACGGCCCGCAGCCCGTCTCGACCGACGATCAAGTTTCCGTTGCGCGCGTCAGTGTGCACGATCGTGTGGCGCGGTGGCCGGTGCGGCAGCCGCCGTTCGAGCCACCGCAAGCCGAGGGCGAACACGGGACGGTTGGGCAACAGCTGCCTCACGCCGGCGTCGGCGTCGGTGAGGGCGACCTCGGCCGGGTTGCTGTCAGGGTCGCCGGCGAGCTCCGCCGGGGCCAGGGCCGGATCGATGGCGTGTAGGCGGCCCAGCGCCTCGCCGAGCTGGCCGGCCACGCGCTCGCCGATGCCCTCCTGGTGCACCAGCCGCAGCACCCGGCGCGGGACCGACTCGCCGTCGACCCGCTCCGACACGAAGAAGGGACCCCCGACGTAGGACGGATCGGTGCACACGGCGTAGATGTGCGGCACGGGAACGGCGTGCTGCTCGGCCAGCGCGCGCACGGCCGCCTCGGCGGTGATGGGGTTGATCTCGATCTCGCTCGTCGGCAGCACCGTGGCGACGAGCCGCAGCGTGCGCTCGCCGTCGTCGGCGTCGAACAGGATGTTGGCCCGCCGGGCACCGGCCGACGACTGGCCGAGGCCGGACACCCGCACCGGGCGGTCGAAGGTGTCGGCCAGGAACCGGGCCAGTCCCTGTCCGAGGTCGTCCGCCGTGGCCACGGCCGTCATTCTCCCTCCCAGGCGTCGTGGCCGGGCTTGGCGATGGCGAGGTCGTCGCGTCCCACCGCCACCAGCACCTCCCAGGCCGCCGTCTCGAAGGCCGGATCGGCGCCGGCGCGGAGCCGGACCGTCAGCTCCGCCGCCAGCTCCTCCAGGGTGCCGTGCCGGCCGAGGAGCACCGCCAGGCGGTCGTGTTCGCGCCGGCGGGCGCCGGCGTCGAGCAACCACTCGCGCTCCAGGATCCGGGCCAGGTTGGCGGCGACGCGGGCCTTGTGCTGCAGCTCGGGCGGCAAGGCGGGCAAGAACTCGTCGTCGAGCAGGTCGCCGATCGTGGCCAGCAACTCTCGGGCGGTCGGCCGGTACTGCATCGGTCAGCGCCCGACGAACTTCGGCGGCCGCCGCTCCAGGAACGACGCCACGCCCTCCCGGTGGTCCTCCGACGCGAAGCAGGCCTGCATGACCTCGGTGTTGCTGCGCAGGTGGTCGGTCATCGACCGTTCGAGGCCGGCATAGACCAGGGCCTTGGCGTGACGGATGGCGAAGGGCGACCCGGCCAGGTAGCGGCGGGCTTCGGCCCGGGCGGCGTCGAGGAGCTCGTCGGGCTCGACGGCAGCGAGGGCGAATCTCAGCGCCACGGCGTCGGCGGCGGTGAGGAACTCGCCGGAGTAGAGGAGACGCAGCGCCGCCGCCAGCCCGATCTGGCGGGGAAGGAGCCACGACCCGGCGCCGGTGTCGGGCACGAGCCCGCGGTGCACGAAGTTCCACGCCACCCGCGCTCGTGTCGAGAAGATACGCACGTCGCACTGGGTGACGAACTCGGCTCCCATGCCGACGGCGGGCCCGTCGACGGCGGCGATCACGGGCTTGGGGCACGCCACCAACGGCCAGGCGGCGCGCTGCGGTCCGGCGGCGGAGCCGCGCTCGTCGGTGGGCGTGTCGGCAAGGTCGGACAGGTCCGTGCCGGCGCAGAACGCCCCGCCGGCCCCGGTGAGGATCACGACCCGGACCCGGCCGTCGTCGCCGGCGGCCGCCACGGCGTCGTTGAACTCGCGCAGGACGGCGTACGTCATGGCGTTGCGCTTGTCGGGCCGGTCGATGGTGATGAGGGCAATGCCGTCGGGGTCGACGTCGTAGCGGATGTAGGACTCAGGCATCGATCTTGAACAGGGCCCGGGCGTTGTCGCCGAGGAACTTGCGGCGGTCGGCCTTAGGGAACAGGCCGACCAGCTCGTCGAGATCGAGGATGTAGTCGGGCGTGTGATCGGCATGGGGGAAGTCGGACGCCCACATGAACCGGTCGGCGCCGAAGCGCTCGGCGAGAGCGGGGATGGTGCGCTCGTCTGGGTCGCAGCTGATCCAGCAGCGCTCCCGGAAGTAGTCGGAGGGCGGGCGGGCGAGCGGCACCCGCTCCCCGATGGGCGTGTGCCCGAACACGGCGTCCATGCGATCCAGCCAGTAGCCGATCCACCCGCCGCCGGACTCGAGGACGAGCACCTTCAGGCGCGGGAAGCGGTCGAAGGCGCCGTAGTCGAACAGCGTCGAGAACTGGTGGCGGACCCCGTCGGATGCCTGCACCGACGCCGTCAGGCGCAGTTCGCGCACGTGTTCCCACGCGCCCATCCGGGTGCCCTTGGTCCACTGGGGCTCGAAGGTGGGATGGATGGCGAGCGGCACGTCGAGATCCTGGGCGGCGGCGAACACCGGGTCGTGGTCCGGGTGGCCGAGAGGCGTGGCGGTGTGGGTGAACGGAGCCACGAAGCCGACGCGGGCGCCCGCCGCCACGGCTCGTTCGAGCTCCTGGGCGGCGGCGGCCGGGTCGCCGAGGGAGAGGTGAGCGGCGGCGTAGAGCCGGCCCTGACCGTCGGCGCACCAGTCGACCACCCACCGGTTGTAGGCCCGGCAGTAGGCCTGCGACAGCTCGGCGTCGTCCAGCTCGGCCTCCCAGAGGAGACCCACCGTCGTGTAGATCACGGCGGCGTCGATCCCCTCGGCGTCGAGGAGCTGGAGCCGCTCCTTGGCGTCGGTCGATCCGTAGGCGGCGTGGTTCTCGTAGGTGACGTCGGGGTCTCGCGCCATGGCGCGCAGGTCGGGACGGCCCATCGCCGCCAGGGTCGACGGGAAGCCCCGCCGGGACATCTTCGAACGCTCGCCGCCGATGATCAGCTCGTCCAGGCCGTTCTCGTCCTTCACGATGCGCAGGGCCCGGTCACGGTAGGCGGGCTCCAGATAGGACTCCCACAGGTCGGCCGGTTCGAGGATGTGGCCGTCGGCGTCCACGGCGCCGTCCCACGACAGGCGGTGCGTCTCGTGCATGGCTGCTCCTTCGCTCCCCCGCCCGACTATTTCGCCCAGTTGATACGAGTGTCAACTTTAGGTTCTGACGACGATAGGGGCGCTTTACGACACCTCAGCGGCGCGAAAAAGGGCGAGGCGGCCCGATCTGAGTAGTTACCGCGCCATCGAATGAGTACCGGCGACGGATCCGCGCCGGGGGTCCGGAGGCGCACGCTGCCTCCATGAGCGAGACGACGGAGGACCCAGGACTGGGAGCGCGGTTCCGCGACGGGGACCCCGACGCCGTGCGGGCCGTCTACCGTCGCTATGCCGGTTCGATGCTGGTGCTGGCCCGGGGCCGCCTGGCCGATCCCGACCAGGCGCACGATGCCGTCCAGCAGGCCTTCCTCCAGGCGTGGCGGGCGGCGACCACGTACGACCCCAGCCGCTCCCTCGCCACCTGGCTCTACGCCATCACCCGGCGCGTGTGCATCGACCTCTACCGGCGCGACCGCCGCCGGCCCCTGCTCACCGAGACCGGCGAGCCCCGGGACGAAGCGGTGGTGGACGTCGCCCCGGACGGTGTCGAGCGCGACTGGGAGGCCCACGAGGTGCGGGCCGCCGTCGACGGGCTCCGCCCCGAGGAACGCGAGATCGTCAGGCTCGTCTACTTCGACGGCCTGTCGCTGCCCGAGGTCGCCGAGCGGCTGGACCTTCCCCTCGGGACGGTGAAGTCACGCTCGTTTCGCGCCTATCGCCGCTTGGCCGACCAGCTCGGCCATCTCCGCGAGAGTGCGGCTGCCTGAAGCGTCGAGAACCGGACGCAGACGGCCGGCGTACCGGACGCTGACTCCCCGTAAACATCCACGCCCCGTCCCCCCGGAGGACACCATGAACATCAAGCCCCTGTTCGGACTGGCGGCCCTGGCCGCGGTCGGCCTCGCCGCCTGTGGCGGCGGGAGCAACGACGCCACCACGGCGGCTCCGGCCGCCCCGGCCGAGTCGGCCCCCGCGCCGGCCTCGGCGCCCGCCTCGACCGTCGCCGTGAAGGTGGCGGAGAACCCCGCCGGCAAGATCCTGATCGCCCCCGACGGCAAGACCCTGTACGGCTTCACGAACGACGTCGCCGCCACCAGCACCTGCTACAGCACGTGCGCGCAGGCATGGCCGCCGGTGCTCGTGGGCGCCGAGTGGGCCGTCGGCCCCGGCCTCGACTCCGGCGTGTTCAGCACCATCACGCGTGAGGACGGCACGACGCAGCTCGTGGCGGGCAAGTTCCCGCTGTACGAGTACTCGGGTGACGCCGCCCCCGGCGACATCAACGGCCAGGCCAGTGGCGACGTGTGGTTCGTGGTCGGCAGCGACGCCAAGCTGATCAAGGACCTCGCCTCCACGACGCCGGCCGCGCCCGCGACCACGGCCCCCGCCGCCGCCCCCGCGTCGGTGACGCTGGCCGACACGCCACTCGGCCAGATCATGGTCGACGCCGAGGGCCGTACCCTCTACGGCTTCACGAACGACAAGGACGGCGCCTCGACCTGCACCGGCAACTGCGCCAAGGCGTGGCCGGCCGCGTCGATCAGCGGCGCCCCCGTTGCCGGCGACGGCATCACGGCGGAGCTCACCGCCATCGACAACCCGTCCGGCGGCAAGATGCTGAAGGCCGGCAAGTGGCCGCTCTACCGCTTCTCGGGTGATGCCGGCCCCGGCGACACCAACGGCCAAGGCAGTGGCGGCGTGTGGTTCGTCGTCGGCGCCGACGGCAAGCTCATCAAGGGCTGACCTCCGTCCCCGGTCCTCACCCTTGACGGCGTTCCGCGACGTCCGGTGTACCGCAGCGGTACATCAGGCGTCGCGGAACGTTCGCGTCTAGGAACATTCCAAGCCGGCGGCGGGCACCTTGAGGCCGATGAGGTACTCGTCGACGGCCTTGACGACGCACTCGTTGGTGCCGTACCCGGTGTGCTGGTTGGCGTCGACGGTGACGAACACCGCATGATCGAGCGCCTCGGCCATGTTCTTGGTGCTCTCGATGGGCGTGATCGGATCGCCCGTCGTGCCGACGACCACGATGGGGCCGGCGCCGGCGGCGGTGAGCTTCACCGGCGGCTTCGGCGGAGCCGGCCAGAAGATGCAGTTGTAGCTGTACGCCGCCCATGCCCCGAAGTGAGGTGAGAGCGCCTGGAGCTCCGAGGCGTACGTGTCGGGGAACGACGGGTCCTTCGGTCCGGGATCATCGAGGCAGTTGATGGCGATCAGGTCCTCGAAGGCGTTCGTCCACGTGCCGTCGGCCTGGCGCTCGATGTAGGTGTCGTAGAGCTGGAGCAGTGCCGAGCCGTCGCCCTTCTCCGCTGCCGCCAGGGCGCGGGTCACGACGGGCCAGTACTCCTGCACGTACAGCCCCGAGACGACCGCGTACACGGCGATGCCGGTGCCGACCAGAGGCCGGTTCGGTTCGCCCGAGGGGATCGGGTTGGTGGCGAGCTGGGCCATGAGGGCGTCGTAGGCGGCCGCCGGGTTGCCACCGTGGTGGAAGGCGCACGACGTCTTCCGGGCGCAGTCGTCGAGCATCGCCGCCAGCCCGCGCTCGAGGCCCACGACCTGTTGCTTGGTGCTCTCCACGTAACCGGCGTTCGGGTCGGCGGCGCCGTCGATCACCATCGCTCGCACGCTCGTCGGGAACAGAGTGGCGTACGTCGCCCCGACCTGGCTCCCGTACGAGAAGCCGAAGTAAGAGATCTTGTCCTCGCCGAGGGCGGCGCGGATCTGGTCCATGTCCCGCGCCGTGTCCTGCGTGGAGATGTAGGGGAGGATGCGCCCGCTGCGTTGCTCGCACGCCGCGTCGAACTGCTTCGAGGCGTCGATGATGGCCTGCTTCTCGGCGGGGCTGTCGGGGATCGGGTCGAGGGCGAAGTACGGGTCGAGGTCGTCGACGCAGTCGACGGGACTCGACTGGCCGGTCCCGCGGGGATCCCAGCCCACGATGTCGAACCGGTCGAGCAGGTCCTCGCTGAACGCCAGCGTGGCCTGGTCGACCAGTGACGTGCCGGGAACCCCGGGACCGCCCGGGTTGACGAGCAGCGAACCGACCCGGTTCACCTTGTCGCCCGCCGGCCGCCGCTTCAGGAAGAGGTCGACGGTGCCCTTCGACGCGTCGCCGTAGTCGAGCGGGACGGTGAGCGTGGCGCATTGGAAGCGTCCGCACGCCTGCCAATCGAGCGACTGGGCCCGCGCCGACGCGGTCGCCCCGCTTGCGCTCGTGGGCGGCGTGGTCGTGGCGGCGCTGGTCGAGTTCGGCGGGGAGGCCGTCGAGGGTGCCGGCGAGCTGTCCGTCGTCGGCGCGGCGTCGCCACCGATCGCCACGTCGGCGGTCTGGCCGGCGCACCCCGCCACCAGCAGCATCACGGCGACGACGACGACAGCTCGGGAGCTGGGCACGGCCGACGAGCCTACGAGGCAGGCCGCGTCACGCCCTCGCGGCCGTAGCCTGCTCCGAAATGGGCATGCGGATGCGGTTCGGTCCGCCGGGACACGGGCGCGACCGGGACCCGGAGGCGTTGAAGGGCGTCACGCTCGATCGGCGCGTCCTGGCCCGGGCGTGGGGCTTCGCCCGTCCCTATCGCGGCATCATCGCCGTGTTCCTCGGCACCATCGTGGTCAGCTCGCTGATCGGGCTGCTGCCGCCCTTGTTGTTCCGGTCCATCATCGACACTGCCATCCCCGCCGGCGACCGCCGACTCGTCGTCGTGCTCACCACCGTCTCGGTGGCGGCGGCGCTCGCCAGCGCGCTCATCGGCATCGCCCAACGGTGGGGGTCGGCTCGCATCGGCGAGGGGATGATCCACGACCTCCGGGTCGCGCTGTTCGACAAGGTGCAGCGCATGCCCGTGGCGTTCTTCACGCGCACGCAGACGGGCGCCCTCATCAGCCGGCTCAACAACGACGTGATCGGGGCCCAGGATGCCGTCACCGGCACGCTCGGCTCGATCGTGTCGAACGTGATCGTGCTCGCCACGACGCTCGCGACGATGCTCGTGCTCGAGTGGCGCCTCACGTTGCTGGCCCTCGTCGTGCTGCCGCTCTTCATCATCCCGGCCAAGCGGGTCGGCAAGGTGTTGCAGGCCATCTCACGCGAACGGATGGACCTGAACGCCCAGATGAACACGCAGATGACCGAGCGCTTCAACGTGTCCGGCGCCATGCTCGTGAAGCTGTACGGCAACTACGGCGACGAGATGCGCGAGTTCGGCCGCCGCGCCGCTCGCGTGCGCGACACCGGGGTGCGCCAGGCGCTGTACGGGCGGGTGTTCTTCGTGGCGCTCGGGGTCGTCGCCGCCGTGGGCACCGCGGTGGTGTACGGCGTCGGCGCGCAGCTCGTCATCTCCGGCACCATCTCGCTCGGTACCCTCGTGGCGCTGGCCGCTTATGTCACCCGCATCTACGGCCCGCTCAACGATCTCACCAACGCCCGGGTCGACCTCATGACGGCGATCGTCTCGTTCGAGCGGGTCTTCGAGGTGCTCGACGCGCCGACCTCCATCCAGGACCGGCCCGGTGCCGTCGACTTGATCGAGCCCGACGGGCGCGTCGAGTTCGATCACGTCAGCTTCCGGTACCCGTCGGCGAACGCCGTCAGCGTGGCGTCGCTGGAGGCGCCCGGCGCCGGCGAGGAGCTGTCCACGGCGGCGGCACCCGAGGTCCTGCACGATGTCAGCGTCACGATCGAGCCGGGGCGGGTGGTGGCTTTCGTGGGTCCGTCCGGAGCGGGCAAGACGACGATGGCGTCCCTCGTGCCGCGCCTCTACGACGTGACGGCGGGTGCGGTGCGCATCGACCGGCACGATGTGCGCGATCTCACGCAGGAGAGCCTGCACGCCGCCATCGGCGTGGTGGCTCAGGACCCCCACCTGTTCCACGAGTCGGTCGCCGCCAACCTGCGCTACGCCCGGCCGGGAGCCACGGCCGCCGAGCTCGAGGCGGCGTGCCGGGCGGCGCGCATCCACGACGTCGTCGCCGCCCTGCCCGACGGCTACGACACCATCGTGGGGGAGCGGGGGTATCGGTTGTCGGGCGGCGAGAAGCAGCGCCTGGCCATCGCCCGCATGTTGTTGAAGGATCCCGCCATCGTGATCCTCGACGAGGCCACCAGCCACCTCGACACGGAGAACGAAGCCCTCGTCCAAGCGGCGCTCGACGAGGCGCTCCGCAATCGCACGTCGATCGTCATCGCCCATCGCCTCTCCACCATCCGCGACGCCGACCTCATCTGTGTCGTCGACGAGGGTCGCATCGTCGAACGCGGCACCCACGACGACCTGCTGGCCCTCGGCGGCCTCTACGCCGAGCTGTACCTCACGCTCGTGGGCGAGACGGCCCCCGTTCGCTGACCGCCTCGGCGTCTCACGCTTGTTCAACCACGTCTGGCGTGGTTCAGGCAGCGTGAGACGGCGGGACGCCGTCAGCTAGTCCGTCAGGGCGGCCTCGTGAGTGGCCTCCCGCGCGCGATGGCGGCCGCGCGGCGGTGGAATCGGCGGCGGCGCCGGCGCCAGCCGCTCCCAACGGTTGCGGCCGTTGGCCTTGGCGCGGTACATGGCGGCGTCGGCCTCGCGAAGGAGCTCGCTCAGCGTGGCGCGCGCGCCGGCGGCGACGAACGACACGCCGATACTGCCCGACACCGACACCGTCCGGCCACTGAGCTCGAGCGGGTCGGACAGGAGGCCGACGATGCGCTCGACGACTTCGATGAGCTCGCGCTCGTCGGCCAGGTCGGGGCAGAGCACGACGAACTCGTCGCCGCCGAGGCGGCTCACGGTGTCGGTGGCCCGAACGGCGTGTGCGAGGCGCTGGGCCATCGTGACGAGGACGTCGTCGCCGCCGTCGTGGCCGTACGTGTCGTTGACGACCTTGAAGTGATCGAGGTCGCAGAAGAGCACGCCGAGAACAGAGCCGCTCCGGCGTTGCCCCGCCAACGCCATCGCCATGCGGTCTTCGAGCAGCGTGCGGTTCGGGAGGCCGGTGAGGGGATCGTGGAGGGCTCGACGAGTGAGCTCGGCGACGCGGCCGGCCTGGGCTCGTCCGAACTGCTCGGCGCGGCGCATCAGTAGCGCCAGGCGCAGTGTCAACGTGAAGGCGACGAGCCCCGCCAACGCGAGCGTCGTGAGGGCGAGCGGATGGCGGCGCGAGAAGCCGAGGGCGAGCGGCAGGCTGAACAGCGACGCCGCCAGTACGACGACCTCACGGCCGAGGAGGCGTCCGACGGCCCCGGGCCGCGACGTCGGGTGCACGCGGACGCAGCCGATGAGCGCGGCAGTGAGGCCGGCGACGACGACACCGATGGCCACGGCGCGGTCGACGTCGTTGCCGGCGGCGGCGAGGGCGAGCGCGGTGGCGCCTCCCAGGGCGATGGCGTCGAGGGCAACGGCCCCGACCACGCCCAGCGGCACCTGGGGCGCGTGCGCGCCCATTTCCCCTCCCACGCCACGAGAAGTTAGTAGGCGCCAGGACGACCTTCGGGCCGACCCGGGACCAGCATCCGCAACTCCGTCACACCCCCTGCGTAGCGTCGCCGCCATGATCGTCGTGCTGGCCGTCGTCGTGGCGGCAGGGGTGGGAGTCGGGCTCGGCCTGGCCTTCCGCCGGCGCGGATCGGCCCCGGCCGAGGCCCTCGATGCTGCCCTCGCCGTGTTGCGTGAGCAGGCGGCCGCCGAGCGCGACGTCGCCGTGCAGGTCGCCCTCCAGCAGGCGGCCGTCCTCAACCGCCAGCAGCTCGACGCCGGGCTGAGTGCCGGCCAGCGCGAGCTCGCCGCCCGTCACGAGCAGGCCGAAGCCCGCCTCGACCTCGTGGAGCGCCGGGTGCGCGACGAGTTGGGACGCCTCGGTGAGCTCGTGCAGCAGCTCGGCCGGCACCATGCCGCCTCGCTGCGTGGTGTCGAAGCCACGCTGGCCGCCCACGCCGAGACCACGGCGGCGTTGGCCGGCACCACGCAGAGTCTCCGAGAAGCCCTCGCCAGCCCCAAAGCGCGCGGTCAGTGGGGCGAGCGCATGGCCGAGGACGTGCTGCGGCTGGCCGGATTCGTCGAGCACGTCAACTACGAGAAGCAGACCGCGGTGCCGGGCAGCCGCGCCCTGCCCGACTTCACCTTCCCGCTGCCCAAGGGCCACGTCCTCTACATGGACGTCAAGTTCCCGTTGGCCGCGTACCTGCGCTATCTCGACGCCGGCACCGACGCCGAGCGGTCGGGCTACCGGGCCGACTTCGTGCGCGACGTGCGGCTTCGCATCCGAGAACTGGCCGGGCGCGAGTACGCCCGTCAAGGCTCGCGCCGCTCGGTCGACTACGTGTTGATGTTCCTGCCCAACGAGACGGTCAGCACGTTCATCCACGAGTGCGATCCCGGGCTTGTCGACGAAGCGCTCAGCCAGCGCGTCGTGCTGTGCTCGCCCCTCACCTTGTTCGCCCTCCTAGGGGTGATCCGGCAGGCGTTCGACAACTTCATGGTCGAGCAGACGTCCGAGGAGATCCTGGCGGTGTTGGGCGCCTTCGAGCAGCAGTGGCACAAGTTCGCCGGATCGCTCGACCTCGTCGGCAAGCGCCTCGAGTCGGCGCAGAAGGCCTACGAGGACCTCGCCGGTACTCGCCGGCGCGCCCTCGAGCGGCCCCTCAGCCGGCTGTCGTCGTTGCGCACCGATCGCGGCATCGCCGCCGACCCCGCCTATGCAGCCGACGCCGACGTCCTCGATTTCGACGACAGCCGCGGCGAACTCGGTGCGTGACCGCCGCCGGCGAGTTCCGGGGCAACATGGAGACGACCATGAGCCAACCCTCGTTCGATCTCGACTTCGACGACGACCCGGCCGACCCCACCTTCGGCGTCCGCGAGTTGGCCGACGCCGTGAACCAGGTCCTACGGCGCGGCTTCCGAGACGGCGTGTGGGTGCGCGGCGAGATCGCCGGCATCCAGTCCCGCGGTGGCCACGTCTACTTCACGCTCACCGAACAGACCGACGACGGTCGGGCCAGCCTGCAGGTCGCCCTGTTCGCCAACACGTGGTATCGCCTCCGGCCGGTGCTGGCGCGCCACCGGTTGCGGCTCGGCAACGGACTGGCCGTCCGCATCCACGGCTCGCTGAACTACTACGCGCCCACCGGCCGCCTGTCGCTGGTGATGGACGGCATCGACGTCCGTTTCACCCTCGGACAGCTCGCCGCCGATCGTGACGCCCTGCTGGCCCGATTGGCCGACGACGGGCTGCTCCGCCGCAACGCCAGCCTGTCGGTGCCGATGGTGCCGCAGCGCATCGGTCTCGTCGCCAGCCGCGGCAGCGCGGCGTGGCACGACGTGCTGCACGAGCTGAACGCCAGTCACCTCGGCTTCCGCCTCGCCCACGTCGACGTGCGGGTCCAGGGCCCCGACTCCGCCGCTGCCGTCGCAGCGGCCATGCGCACCCTCGGCCGGCGTCCGCTCGATGTGATCGTGCTCGTGCGCGGCGGCGGCTCGCGCACCGACCTGGCCACCTTCGACGACGAAGGTATCGCCGTCGCCATCGCCCGGTCACCGGTGCCGGTGTTCACCGGTCTCGGCCACGAGACCGACCGCAGCGTCGCCGACGAGGTGGCCCACACCTCGTACAAGACACCCACGGCCTGCGCCGCCGCCCTCGTCGATCGGGTGCGCGCGTACCTCGGCCATGTCGACCGCATCGGCGCCGGGGTCGGGCACCTCGCCAACGCCCGCCTCGACGCCGCCGCCGGCGGAGTCGGCGGGCTCGGCCACCGCATCGCAGGCCGCACGGAGGCGGCCGTGAGCCTGGCCGGCCAGCGGGTCGATCACCTCGCCCGTCGGGCCGCCGTCGAGTCCGAACGGCGGTTGTCGGCCGCCCACGAC
>JBKOXV010000289.1:0-6846 GCA_046725105.1 bacterium
GTCTCGTGGGCTCGGAGATGTGTATAAGAGACAGGTCAACGAGATGTACCTGGCCCGCCGGGCGCGCACGGTGACGCTCGAGTCGAGCGCCACCTCGGGACGCAAGTTCGTGGCTGCCACCGCCGGTGCGCTCTTCGGCAAGGCCCACGCCATGTCCGAGGAGGTGTACCAGGCGATGGTGTCACGGGGGTACACGGGCAATCCCCGCCAACTGCGCCGAGCCCGGCTCGGCGGCGCCGACGTCGCGTGGATGCTCGCGTGCGTCGCCGGCGCGCTGGCCGTCCTCGGAGTCGACCGTGTCGTCGCCTGACGTCGTCCTCCAAGGTCACGATCTGCGCTACGCCTACCTCGGGCGCTTCACGGCGCTCGACGGCGTGTCGCTGTCGGTGCGGCGCGGCGAGAAGGTGGCCCTCCTCGGCGCCAACGGCTGTGGCAAGTCGACCCTGCTCAAGCTCCTCGACGGCTTGCTGTTCCCCGACTCCGGCGAGTTCCGCGCCTTCGGCCAGCCCGTCACCGAGGACCAGCTCGAGGACGAGCAGTTCTCTCGCGCCTTCCGGGCCCGGATCGGGTTCATCTTCCAGAACTCGGACGCTCAAGTCTTCTCGCCCACGGTGCGCGAGGAGATTGCCTTCGGACCGCTGAACATGGGGCTCGACGGCCCGGTCGTGGAAGGGCGGGTCGAGGACACGCTCGCCATGCTCGACATCGCCGGCCTGGCTGACCGGGCTCCGTATCAACTCTCCGGGGGCGAGAAGAAGCGGGTCGCCATCGCCTCGGTGCTCGTGATGAACCCCGAGGTGCTGCTGTTCGACGAGCCAACGGCCGCCCTCGATCCCCGGACCCAGCAGTGGCTGATCGACCTCATCGTCGAGCTGAACCACGCCGGCAAGACCATCGTGCTCGCCACGCACGACCTGTCCACGCTCGACGTGCTGGCCGACCGGTGCGTCGTGTTCTCCGAGGACCACCGGATCGTCGCCGACGGCCTGCCGGCGGCGATCCTCGATGATCACGCCCTCTTGGTGGCGACCAACCTCGCCTCCCCCGTTCCCCGGTATCGCGCTAGTTCAATTACGTCAGAGGTCGTTGAACAAGCGTGAAACGGAAGGGGCGGCTAGGACACGAGCTCAAGCGCGTTGTCGCGCATGATGCGCCGGATGCTGCCCGGGTCGAGCGACTCGATGCAGGAGACGTACTCGGCCGGGTAGTGGGTGCCTTCCGGATGGGGCCAGTCCGAGCCCATCAGCACGTGGTCGGCGCCGATCAGGTTGGCCAGGCCGACCACGTCCTCCTCGGGGAACGGCGAGATCCACACGTTCTGCTTCACGACCTCCGACGGGCGCATGTCGAGCTTGTGGCCGAACGCCTCCACCCGTCGGTCGAGGAGGCCGCCGGCGTGGTCGAGCGAGTGCACCAGATAGGGCACCCACGTGCAACCCATCTCCACAATGGCGACGCGGACGTTCGGGAAGCGCTGGAAGAAGCACCCCAGGACGAGCGCGGTGATGGTGTCCATGGCCGGGCGCTCGTTCGGGAACACCGCCTGGCGCAGGTTCGTGACGTAGAACTTGTCTTCGGACGCCGGGCGGCACCAGGCGTTCTCGTACATGTCGTCGTACGGCGAGGCGCCGCCGATGGCGTGATAGCCGACGACGATCCGCGCCTCGTTCACGCGTGACCAGAACGGATCGAAGTACGGGTCGGCGGGCGAGCGACCGTACAGCGGCCCAGGCCGCAGGCAGATGATGCGGGCGCCGCGGTCGAGCACGAACTCCAACTCGTCGCACGCCTTGTCGACGTCGAGCATCGGGATGACGGGCGGGGCGTAGAGCCGGTTCTGGTAGTTGAAGCCCCACTGGTCGTCGAGCCAGAGATTGAAGGACCGGAAGACGCGGTACATCATGTCGACGTCGTCGTACATCAGGTGTTCGACGCACTGGCCGAGGGTCGGGAACAGGAAGACACGCTCGACGCCCTGTTCGTCGAGGCGCATCAGGCGCAGGTCGCGGTTCCGGTACTCCTCGTTCAGCGGCTCGAGCTCGCCGTAGGTGGACGACGTCGGCCGGCCGCCCACCTCCAGGTGTTTCAGCGTGTCGTGGAAGGCGCCCGGCTTGGCGATCGGGTTGAACGTGGGGTTGGGCACCCCGGTGGAGAGCCGGTTGCCGAACATTATGTGGCGGCGCTTGCCCTCCTGGACCCAGCGCACGTGCCGACGCACCTTCTCGTCCCCGAACCGGGTGAAGGTGTCCTCCACCTCGTAGTAGTGGTTGTCGGCGTCGAAAATCTTGTAGTCCAGCGTCGCCGTCATCGCTCCTCCATACCGGGCCGTTCCCCATCAACCGTTTGGTAGGTTACCTCCTACCGTGCCTGAGGCTCGGGGGAAGAGTCAGGGAAGGTCGGCGCGCGAGAATGTGAACCGCGGGCGAGCCGGTCTGCGTAGTGCGGCCGACCACGTAGCATTCCAAATCCCGACCAATCCGGTCGAGTTTCACGCCCAAGCAATGGAGGAAGCCATGGCTCTTACGGACACCCCGGTGGACAACGGCGTCAACGTCCAGGCACTGCTCGAGGCCCGCGAGGCGCTGACGGCGGCCCCGGAGGCGGCCCAGTTCAAATGGCGGGCCACGAACACCTGGGTGAACGGCACCCACAGCCAGTCATCGGTCGAGGGCTTCTTCGGCCTCGGCGCCGACCAGCACCACCGCACCACGTTCAGCTTCGACGCCGACCACCCCGAGATCTTCGCCTCCGAGGACCACGGCATGACGCCGGTCGAGTTCGTGCTCGTCGGCCTGGCCAGCTGCCTGACCGCCGGCGTGGCGGCCGTGGCCCAGAACCGCGAGATCCAGCTGCGTTCGGTGTCGGCCACCCTCGAGGGCGACATGGACGTGCAGGGCATCCTCGGCATCGACAGCGACGTGCGCAACGGTTTCAGCGGCATTCGCGTCACGTACCAGATCGACGCCGACGCCTCCGAGGACGACATCAAGGCCCTCGTCGCCCAGTCGCAGAAGCGCTCGGCCGTCTACGACATCGTCACCAACCCGACGAACGTCAACGTCGAGGTCAACCCCTGACGATGCCATGAGGTCCGTCACCACCGTCGTCATCGGGGCCGGTCATGCCGGCCTGGCGATGAGCCGCTGCCTCACCGAGCGCTCGATCGAGCACGTCGTCCTCGAGCGCGGTGAGGTGGCGAACACCTGGCGCACCGAGCGCTGGGACTCGCTGCAGCTGCTCACCCCCAACTGGCAGAGCCGCCTACCCGGCTACGCCTACGACGGTGACGACCCGGACGGCTTCATGACGATGCCGGAGGTGATCGGCTTCCTCGACGGCTATGCCCGCGCGACGGTGGCGCCGGTGCAGACCCACACGGTGGTCACGTCGGTTCGAGCCGCCGGTGACGGCTATGTCGTCGAGACCGACCAGGGCGAGTGGTATGCGCCCACCGTGGTGCTGGCGACGGGGGCGTGCAATGTCCCCGACGTGCCGGGTCTGGCGGCCGCCGTGCCACCGGCCATCACCACCCTCACCCCGTTCCACTACCGCCAGCCGGGCCAGCTCGAGGAAGGCGGCGTCCTCGTCGTCGGGGCATCGGCCACCGGCATCCAGCTGGCCGACGAGATCCATCGCTCGGGCCGGCCGGTCACCCTCGCCGTCGGCCAGCACGTGCGGGCTCCTCGCGTCTACCGAGGCATGGACATCCAGTGGTGGATGGACGCCGCCGGAGTGCTCGACGAGCGCTACGACGTGGTGGACGACATCGCGCGGGCTCGCAAGGTGCCGTCGCTGCAGCTGGCCGGTTCCCCGGGCCGGGTCACCATCGACCTCAACGCCCTCACGACCCTCGGCGTCAAGCTGGTGGGAAAGCTGGCCGGGATCAACGACGGCCGAGCCCAGTTCTCGGGGTCGCTGCGCAACCAGTGCGCCATGGCCGATCTCAAGCTGGGCCGGCTGCTCGACACGATCGACGAGTGGGCTACCGGCGAAGGCCTCGACGGCGAGTTCGAGCCGCCGCACCGGTTCCCGGCCACCGTCGTCGAGGAGTCCCCGCCGCTCGGTCTGGACCTCCGCCGCGGCGAGATCCAGACGATCATCTGGGCCACCGGTTTCCGGCCCGACTACTCGTGGCTCCATGTCCCGGTGCTCGACCGCAAGGGCATGATCCGCCACGATGGCGGTGTGGTGGAGGCGCCCGGTCTCTACCTCATGGGCATGCCGTTCCTGCGCCGTCGCAAGTCCAGCCTGATCGACGGGGCCGCGCCCGACGCCGCCGATCTCAGCGCCCATCTGGCGGCGTATCTCGACGGCGCCGTTCAGTCCCGCGGCACCAGCCCCCGGATCAGCTCGTCGGACTGATGGCTGGGCAGCATGGCCCCGCCGTCGACCCGCACGATCTGACCGGTCACGTACGACGCCAGCGGTGAGCACAGGAACGCCACCACCGCCGCCACCTCGTCAGGGTCGGCCACCCGGCCCATCGGGATCCGCGCCTCCACGTGGTGCCGCCACGCCGGCACGTTCGTCACGCCTGCGGTGAGGCGAGTGGCGACGTAGCCGGGCGCGACGCAGTTGGCCCGTATGGCCGGCGCGTTGGCCAAGGCGACTTCCTGGGTGAGGGCGATGACGCCGGCCTTCGCCGCGCCGTAGGGTCCCTCACCCCGAGCCGGCCGCAGCGCGGTGGTACCGGCCATGGTGACGATGGCGCCGCCGCCCGAGGCGCGCAGGTGCGGCAGCGCCGCTCGCAGGGTGTGGAACGTGCCGGTCAAGTTGACGCGGATCACGCGGTCGAAGTCTTCGTCGGCGAAAGCGTCGAGGGGGCGCGAGACGCCGAACCCGGCGTTGGCGAAGACGGCGGTGAGCCCGCCCAGGGCGGCGGCGGCCTCGTCGACGGCGGCGGTCGTCGCCGCCGCATCCGCCACGTCGGCCACGACGGCTACGCCGTCGACCGCCTCGGCGGCCTCGCGTGCGGCGTCGGCGTCGACGTCGAGCACCGCCACGCGGGCTCCCTCGGTGGCGAACCGCGCCACGGTGGCGCGACCGATCCCATGGCCCCCGCCGGTGACGAGGGCCCGTTGCCCGGCCAGAAGGTCGGTCACGACTCGGGCGCCGCCGCTCCCAGCGCCGCCATGAGCTCGGCGACGATCTGCGACCGTGGCGGCATGCCGGGGACGTTCTCCGGTGGGTCCGGATCGAGACGGTCGGCGATGCGGTGCCAGCGCTCGATGGCGAGCTCGAGAAACTCCTGATGGGGGATGACCCAGAACCGGTCCGCCGCCACGGCGTCGGCCACCGCGTCGGCCACCGACGCGGGTGTGGCTCCTTCGTCGATCGCTCGCTGGACATGGTGGACGGTGGCGGCGATGGAGCCGTCGGGCGGCAGCTCACCCAGCGACGACGGCCAGTTCCGTTCGGCGTCGAGGATGTTGGTGCGCACCCAACCCGGACACAGCACGCTCACACCGATCGGCAGCCCCACGGTGCGCATGTCGTTGAAGAGGTCCTCCGAGATGGCGACGACGGCGTGCTTGCTGGCGTCGTAGGACGGCGCGAAGCCGGGGAACAAGCCGGCCATGGAGGCGGTGTTGACGATGTGCCCGCCCCCCATCAGGTGAGGCAGGAAGGCGCGGATCCCGTGCACCACGCCCCAGAAGTTGACGTTCATCACCCACTGCCACGACGACAGCGGACCGAACCACGGATCAGCCTTGGCGGCGACGCCGGCGTTGTTGCACACGACGTGCACGGCCCCGAAGCGATCGAGGGCGGCGGCGGCCAGCGCCTGGACGTCGGCCTCGACGGTGACGTCGATGGGAACGGCCGTCGTCTCCACGCCGAGGGTGGCGACGTCGTCGGCCGCCTTCTTCAGCGCGTCGGCCTGGACGTCGGCCAGCACGATGTTGAGCCCTGAGCGGGCGAAGCGTTCGGCCAGGGCTCGGCCGATCCCGCTCCCCGCCCCCGTGACGACAGCAACCTTTCCAGGCGACAGTTCCATCGAGCACCCCCAGTGTCGTCCGGAGCGTACGTCACGCTGCCGGTGGCGGGCGGAGGGCGCGGAACACCATCCGCCGCCGCGTGGCGAAGCCGAGGCGCTCGTACACACGCGTGGCGTCGTCGTTGTCCGTCACGACGTGCAGGAAGGGTGTCCCGCCCCGCTCGACGATGCCGGCGGCGACGTGGTGCGTGAGGAGAGCGCCGAGGCCGCGGCGTCGGGCAGCGGGCCGGGTTGCCACGGCGCTCACCTCGGTCCAGCCGGGAAACCGCATGCGCTCGCCCGCCATGGCGACGAGCTCGTCGCCGCCGAACACGCCGACGTACCGCCCGAGCTCGATCGTGCGCGCCTCGAACGGGCCGGGCCGGGCCACGTCGATGAGGGCGAGCATGGCCGGCACGTCCTCCGGGGTGAGCGCACGGATCGGTGCCTCTCCGGGCGGCGCGACGAGATCGTCGGCCACCATTTGCAAGCCCGTGACGGTCCGGAGCACCGTCCAGCCGTCCGGGGGCTCGAACGGCTCGGCCCGGACCAGCAGCACGAACCCGTGGGAACCGGCGAGGGTGGCGAGGTCGCGCCATGCCTGGTCATCGAGCCCGTCCACGCCGAAGAAGCCCGATACGGCCGGCTCGTACCGGCGGGCCCGCCCGGCGACGACGGCGAAGCGCTCGTGCTCCGTGGAGAGAGCCGCCCACGCCGGGTTCTGGAGGTCGTCGCTCAGAGCTCGGCCTCGCCGACGACGGCGGTGACGGTGCTGCCGCCGATCCAGATCGTGCCGTCGGCGTCCTGGGTGATCTCGACTCGCCCGGCCCGTCCGAGCGCGGTGCCTTGGCGCGCCGCGTAGGGGGCGG
>JBKOXV010000116.1:0-6192 GCA_046725105.1 bacterium
GCGTGCGGTCGGACTCGCTGGTGACCGCCGGCTGCGCCGCGGCCAGACGGCGGCGCCGGACCCGGCTCACCACCACCCAACAGGCAACCGCAAAGGCCACCGACACGACCGCCAACACCGTGTGGACGAGCTTGAACCCGATGCCCTGGTCGTCGCCCCAGATGTTCCACAGGCGCGTCACCCACACGTAGACGGTCCAGATCGAGAACGCCCGGAGCAGGTTGGCTTGACCGCGAGTCATGGTGCGACGGTACCTTGACCCTCGGGTCAGCTCGCAGTCGCCGCTCGTCACAGGGGGTCCCGATGGCCGACATCACGCTCGAGCAGTTCGAGGCGGAAGGGCGCGCCTTCCTCGAGGCCAACGCCGCCCGGCGGGAAGAGGAGAAGGCCTTCGTGTGGGGCGAGGGCTCCGACAAGGTGACGCTCTTCGACGAACGCGACCGCAGCCAGGAGCTCGAGCTGCTGAAGAAGGCGCAGGCGTGGCGGGCCGAGAAGTTCGACGCCGGCTTCGGGTGGGTCACGGGCCCGTCGGCGTACGGCGGGCGCGAGCTGCCCCACGCCTATCAGCGCGCCTGGGACCACCTCGAGGCGCAGTACGACGTGCCGCCCCAGAGCTTCTTCGGCATCGGCCTGGGAATGGTGGCCCCCACGATCCTCGCCCACGGCACGGGCCCCGCCAAGGACGCCTACCTCCGGGCCATGTACCGGGGCGACATCGTCGGATGCCAGCTCTTCAGCGAGCCCGGCGCCGGCTCCGACCTGGCGTCGCTGCAGGCCAAGGCGGTGCGCGACGGTGACGAATGGCGGATCACCGGCCAGAAGGTGTGGACCTCGGGGGCGCAGTACTCCGACATCGGCGAGATCATCTGCCGCACCGACCCGGACCAGCCCAAGCACAAGGGCCTCACCGGGTTCGTGGTCGACATGCACGCGCCGGGTGTCGAGGTGCGCCCGCTGCGGCAGATGACGGGCGGGGCTTCGTTCAACGAGGTGTTCTTCAACGACGTGCGTGTGCCCGACGACCATCGTCTCGGCGACGTCAACCAGGGCTGGACCGTCGCCCTCACGACGCTGATGAACGAGCGCGCTGCCATCGGCGCCGGCGGGGCCGGCGGGGGCGCGCCTGGAACCAGTGCCCGCATCATGGAGACGGTGCGCCACTTCGGTCTCGACAAGGACCCGACCGTGCGCCAGGAGCTGATGGACATCTACGTGCGCATGCGGGTCGCCAACTACACCAACCAGCGAGCCATGGACCGCATCAAGTCGGGGCAGTTGCCCGGGCCGGAGATGTCGATCGCCAAGCTGGCCCTCACGCAGAACATGTGGCGGATGGCGCAGTTCATGGGGCGGGTGCTGGGCCCCAGGATCACCGCCGACCAAGGGGAGTGGGGCACGTACGCCTGGAGCCAGTTCCTGCTCGGCATTCCGGGCATGCGCATCGCCGGCGGCAGCGACGAGGTGATGAAGAACATCGTGGGCGAGCGGGTGCTCGGGCTGCCCAAGGACGCCGGCATCGATTCCACCACGCCCTTCCGCGACCTCAAGGTGGGCACGCAAGCCGCCCCACCCGAGTGAATTTCTTCGCCTGTGGCGCCCGTTGGGGCGGAATTCGCACCAATCAGCGACACAAGCGGGACGGGCACGCACCGGCACGCCCGGGTTTAGCCTTGGAGGCGTGACCGCGCCGGAGATGGGTGGGCCGGAGATGGCGGAGTCGGTGCTGGACCTGGTCGGGAACACGCCGATCGTGAAGGTGCCCCGGCTGGCCCAGGATCTGGCGTGCACCATCGCCCTCAAGCTCGAGACCACGAACCCCGGCGGGTCGTCGAAGGACCGCCCGGCCGTCACGATGATCGACGCCGCCGAGCGGGCCGGGCTCCTCAAACCGGGCGGCACGATCGTCGAGCCCACGTCGGGCAACACGGGGGTCGGCCTCGCCATCGTGGCCGCCCAGCGGGGCTACCGCTGCGTGTTCGTCATGACCGACAAGGTCGCCCCGGAGAAGATCTCGCTCCTGCGGGCCTACGGCGCCCAGGTCGTGGTGTGCCCCGTCGCCGTCCCGCCCGAGCACCCCGACTCCTACTACTCCACCGCCGAGCGCCTCACCCGCGAGATCCCCGGTGCCTACCGACCGAACCAGTACGCCAACCCGGCCAACCCGCTGGCCCACGAGCTCACTACCGGCCCCGAGATCTGGCGCCAGACGGCCGGCCGTGTCACCCACTTCGTGGCGGGGGTCGGCACCGGCGGCACCATCACCGGCGTCGCCCGCTATCTCAACCGGGTGGCACCCCACGTCGAGATCGTCGGCGCCGACCCCGAGGGCTCCGTGTACTCGGGTGGATCCGGCCGGCCCTACCTCACCGAAGGCGTCGGCGAGGACTTCTGGCCCGACACCTACGACCCCTCGCTCACCGACCGGGTGATCGCCTGCAGCGACGAGGAGAGCTTCCTGATGGCGCGTCGCGTGGCGCGCGAGGAGGGCATCCTGCTCGGCGGGTCGGGGGGCCTGGCCGTGGCGGCGGCCATGAAGCTGGGCGCCGAGCTCGGTCCCGAGCACCTCGTCGTCGTCCTCATCCCCGACTCGGGCCGCCTCTACCTCAGCCGGGTCTTCAACGACGAGTGGCTCGCCGGGTACGGCTTCCTGCGCGAATGCGACCTGTGTGTCGGCGTCGTGCTCGACGCGCGCGGCGACGAGGTGCCGCCGCTGATCTACGTCAACCCCGACGAGCGAGTGCGCGACGCCATCGCCAAGATGCACCGCCACGGCATCTCGCAGCTCCCTGTGTGCAAGAACGAGCCGCCCTTCGCCGCCGCCGAGGTGGCCGGCGCCGTCGACGAGCTCGAGCTGATGGACGCCGCCTTCCGCGATCCCTCCGTGCTCGACACGCCGGTCGAGAAGGTGATGGGCCCGAAGCTGCCGACCGTCGGCGTGGGCCAGCCGCTGTCGCTCGCCGTCGAGTCCCTCGACCGCAGCCCCGCCCTTCTCGTGCTGTCGGGCGGTCGCCCGTTGTCGGTCCTGACCCGCAGCGACGTGCTCTCGTTCCTGTCTTCCGCCCGCGATGGGTGAACGCGACACACAGGAGGGCTGGGGCTTCGAGACCCGGGCCATCCACGCCGGTCAGGAACCCGACCCCACCACGGGAGCCGTCGTCCCGCCCATCTCGCTGGCCACGACCTTCGCCCAGGCCGCCGTGGGCGACCACAAGGGCTTCGAGTATTCCCGCTCGGGTAACCCCACTCGTGCGTCGTTGGAAGCCTGCCTGGCCTCCCTCGAAGGCGCCGCCCACGGGTTCGCCTTCGCCTCGGGCCTCGCCGCCGAGGACAGCATCCTGCGCCTGCTCGGCCCGGGCCAGCGCGTCCTCCTCGGCGAGGACGCCTACGGCGGCACTTACCGCCTGATCGCCAAGGTGTTCGGCCCGGCCGGCTACCTGTGGTCGACGACCGACTTCACGGACGCCGACAGTGAATGGCCGCCCGACGTGCACATGGTCTGGCTGGAGACGCCCACCAACCCCCTGCTGCGCTGCGCCGACATCGAAGCCGTCGCGACGCGAGCCCGCGCCGCCGGCGCCCTCGTCGTCGTCGACAACACCTTCGCCACCCCCTTCCTGCAGAACCCGCTGGCCCACGGCACCGACATCGTCGTCCACTCCGCCACCAAGTACCTGGGCGGCCACAGCGATGTCGTGGGCGGCTTCGTCGCCGTCGACGATGACGCGTTGGCCGAGCGCATCGGCTTCACACAGAATGCCGTCGGTGCCGTGCCGGCGCCGTTCGACTGCTACCTCGTGTTGCGCGGGATCAAGACGCTCGCCGTACGGATGGAGCGTCACTGCCTCAACGCCCGCGCCGTCGTCGACCTCCTCGTGGGCCATCCCGCTGTCGAGCGGGTGTTCTACCCGCAGCTCCCCGACCATCCCGGCCACGCCGCCGCCGTGAAGCAGATGCGCGACTTCGGCGGGATGGTGAGCTTCACGTGCGCCGGCGGCGAGGCGGCCGCCCTCGAGGTGGTGCGCCGGACGACGGTGTTCACGCTGGCCGAGTCGCTCGGCGCGGTGGAGTCGCTCATCGAGCATCCCGGCCGGATGACACACGCGTCGGTCGCCGGGTCGGCCCTCGAGGTGCCGGCGTCGCTGGTACGACTGTCGGTGGGACTGGAGTCGGCATCGGATCTCGTGAGCGACCTGGCTGGCGCCCTCGACGCGCTGTAAGCCAGCGGGATGGACCTCCGCCTCGATCGGGTCGGCCTCCTCCTGGACCAGTTCGACACGTCCCTCGAGCACTCCCGAGCGCGGCTCGAGGGCCTCACGGACGACGAATACCTGTGGGAGCCGGTGCCCGGTTCGCTGTCGATCCGGCCCGCCAC
The DNA here is from genome assembly GCA_046725105.1 of bacterium. Taxonomy (GTDB): domain Bacteria; phylum Actinomycetota; class Acidimicrobiia; order Acidimicrobiales; family Ilumatobacteraceae; genus DASXAI01. Next base: position 4,373 of record JBKOXV010000116.1, read on the forward strand.
CGAGACCCACACCTTCACCTTGGGCCGTGCCGACTGGCTCCTCGAATGGCCCCACCCCGAGCCAGACGCCCCGCCGATGCGCACAATCGCCTGGCTGCTGGGCCACCTGTACGACGGCTTCCTCGGCCGCTACGAGTGGACCTTCGGAGACCGCCAGGCCGATCCGGCCACTCTGGGCACCTTCACGCCGTCGGCGACGGAGGCGGTCGCCCGGCTGTGGGCCCTGCTCGACGACTGGAGGGCGGGCATCGCCGGGCTTTCCGACGAGCAGCTGGACGAGCCGGGCTACGGCCAGTACCCGTTCGGCCTGGACCCGCAGCTGCCGTTCATCGGCATCGTGTGGTGGACGAATCGTGAGCTGATCCACCACCTGGCCGAGGTGGCGGTGCTGCGCGACCTCTACCAGGCCAGCGGGCGCCCGTCCCGGTAGAAGCCGCCGGTCGTGCCGTGGTCGGGCAGGTCGACGGCCCAGATCACCGAGGCCGCCCCTTCGGCGACCGGCCGGCCTCCGGGCCCGCCCATGTCCGTGGCCACCCAGCCCGGGCACACGGCGTTCACGAGGATGTGGTCAGGTCGGAGCTCGTCGGCGAGGACACGGGTCAGCGCGTTGAGGCCCGCCTTCGACACGCTGTAGGCGGGTGTGCCCGCCCCCATCGCGGCCAACGACCCGGCCTCCGACGAGACGTTCACGATGCGGCCGTGCTGGCTGCGCCGCAGCAGCGGCACGAGGCCGACGGTGGTCTGCCACGCGCCGAGCAGGTTGGTGTCGAGGGCATCTCGGACGACGGCGAAGTCGGGCGCGGCGGCCGTCTGCCACGTGTCGTAGTCGATGGCGGCGTTGTTCACCAGGACGTCGAGCCGGCCGTAGTCGGCCTCGAGGCGAGCGGCGACGGCCGCGATGCTGGCCGGATCGGTGACGTCGAGCTGAACGGCCTGGACGGCCTCCAGGCCCAGCTCGGCGGCGGCCCGCTCGCCCTTGACGAGATCACGCGATCCCAGCAGCACCGTGTCGCCGCGAACGGCGAGCTGTCGGGCCACCTCCCGGCCGATGCCACGGTTCGCCCCGGTGACGACCACCACGCGCCCGGGCATCGGCCGTCAGAACAACGTCGGTTGCTCGGCGCGGAACACCCGCAGCCCGGGCCACACGATGTGGTCCATGAACACCCACGTCCGGCGGTGGATCGCCGACGGTCCCCACGCCGCCAGCGCCGCCTTGTGGGTCCAGCACGGGTAGCCCTTGTTCGACTCGAAGGCGTAGATCGGGTAATGCTGGGCTTCCTCGCGCATGACGCGATCGCGCACGACCTTGGCCAGGATCGACGCCGCCGAGACCGACAGGCAGTAGGCGTCGGCCTTCACCATGCGGTGCACGTGAGGCACGGCGTTGCCGACGAAGTTCCACTTGCCGTCGACGACGGCGGCGTCGGGCGTGACGGCCAGGCCGGCGAGGGCCCGGCGCGCCGCCAGCCGTTGCGCCTCGGCCATGCCGAGCTCGTCGCACTCGACCTGCGAGGCCATGCCGACGTGCCACGCCACGCACCAGTCGGTGAGGCGGTCGAAGAGCCGCTCGCGCTCGTCCTCGGTGAGCAGCTTCGAGTCGCGCACCTTGTTGACCCGGCGGTCGGGCGGGAGGATGGCGGCGCCCACGGCCAGCGGCCCGGCCCAGGCGCCCCGCCCGACCTCGTCCACGCCGACCACGACGTCGTGGCCGTCGGCCCACAGCTGCTTCTCGACGCTGCGGGTCGGCGCTCGACGCTTGGAGACCATGGCCATCGGCCCCCGAACGTACTCTCGGCGGCGTGCGCCGGCACGACCAC
>JBKOXV010000027.1:0-5539 GCA_046725105.1 bacterium
GCTGCGGAGGCTAGGCGGGACACCCCGGGCGCCTTGTTTCTCGTCACGGGGCAGAGCGCTTTTCGCTCACGCGAGTGACGAATACCGACGGGGGCGGCGTGGGACGGGCCGGCTAGGCGGGCAGCCGGAGACGATCGGCGGCCAAGCGGTCACGGAATCGCTCGAGTTGCACGGCCACCGGCCGAGGACCGCCCCCGCCCGGCGTGATCCGGCGGGCCACGGCGGCCCCCGGCGCCAGCAGGGCCGCCGCCTCCGGACCGAGACGTTCGTCGCCGGCCACGACGTCGGCGAGCGGGGGCGCGCCCGGCTCGAGCGACGCCCGGACCACGCCGCCGACGATGGCGTGGGCGTCGCGGAAGGGCGTGCCCCCTGCCACCAGCCACTCGGCCAGGTCGGTGGCGGCCATGGTGGGCGCCGCTGCCGCCGCTTCCATCCGAGCGGTGTCGAAGGTGGCCGTGGCGATCATGCCCGTCGCTGCGCCGAGCGCCAGCGACACCTGGTCGACGGCGTCGAACAACGGCTCCTTGTCCTCCTGCAGGTCCCGGTTGTAGGCGAGCGGGAGGCCTTTCAACGTCGTCAGGAAGCCCGCCAGGTGGCCCACCAGCCGGCCGCTCTTGCCCCGGGCCAGCTCGGCGATGTCCGGATTCTTCTTCTGCGGCAGCATCGACGACCCGGTGGCGTAGGCGTCGTCGAGGCGGGCGAAGCCGAACTCCTCCGATGTCCACAGGACCCATTCCTCACCCAGGCGCGACAGGTGGACGCCCAGGAGGGCGACGTCGAACAGGGCCTCGGCCACGAAGTCGCGGTCGGACACGGCGTCGAGGCTGTTGTCGAAGGCGGCGGCGAAACCGAGGTCGACGGCGGTGCCGTGGGGGTCGAGCGACAACGACGAGCCGGCCAGCGCCCCGGCGCCCAGCGGCGATATGTCGAGCCGGGCGACGGTGGCGAGCAACCGATCGACGTCGCGGGCCAGCGCCCACCCGTGAGCGAGCAGGTGGTGGGCCAGGAGCACCGGCTGGGCCCGCTGCAGATGCGTGTATCCCGGCAGCGCGGTCGGGCCGGCCGCATCGGCCCGCTCCAACAGGACCTCCTGCAACCCCACCACACGCCAGGCCACGCCGGTCAGCTCGCGCTTGCACCACAGCCGCAGGTCGGTGGCCACTTGGTCGTTGCGGCTGCGGCCGGTGTGCAACTTGGCGCCGGGCGGTCCGGCCAGCTCGGTGACGCGGCGCTCGACGGCCGTGTGGATGTCCTCGTCCGTCGGTTGGAAGGTGAACGTGCCGCCGGCCAGCTCGTCCTCGACCGTGTCGAGGGCGGCGAGGATGGCCGCCGCCTCGTCGCCGTCGAGCAGCCCCACCCGGGCCAGGCCGCGGACATGGGCGCGGGAACCGGCGATGTCGTCGCCGGCCAGCCGCTGGTCGAACGGGAGGCTGACCGTGAACGACAGGAGCTCTTCGGCCGGCCTGGCCCGGAAGCGGCCGTGCCACAGCGTGCTCACCGGGTGTCGTCCGCGCCGGGACCCAGCACGCCGACGTCGGCACCGCCGGCGTCCAGGGCGCCCGACCGCCGGTACACGTCGAGCTTGTGGCGGGAGTCGGCGATGTCGAGATTGCGTAAGTGAAGCTGTCCGATGCGATCGAGGGGCCCGAAGGCGCCCTCGGTGCGCTCCATGGAGAGCCGCTCGGGTTCGTAGGTCAAGTCGGGCCCGGTGGTGTCGAGGATCGTGTAGTCGTCGCCCCGGCGCAGCCGCAGCGTCACGTCGCCGGTGACGGCGACGCCCACCCAGCGCTGCAACGACTCGCGCAGCATGAGCGACTGCGGGTCGAACCACCGGCCCTCGTAGAGCAGCCGCCCGAGCCGGCGACCCATCGTGCGGTAGTTGTCGATGGTGCCCTCGTTGTGGATGGCGGTGACGAGGCGCTCGTAGGCGGCGTGCAGCAGCGCCAGTCCCGGCGCCTCGTAGATGCCGCGGCTCTTGGCCTCGATGATGCGGTTCTCGATCTGGTCGCTCATTCCCAGGCCGTGCCGTCCGCCGATGGCGTTCGCCGCCGTGACCAGTTCGACCTGCGACTCGAACGCCGTCCCGTTCAGCGCCACCGGCCAGCCCGCCTCGAAACGAACCGACACGACCTCCGGCTCGACGGTGACGGCGGCGTCCCAATGCCGCGCGCCCATGATCGGCTCGACGATGTCCATGCTGGTGGCGAGGTCCTCGAGGGCCTTGGCCTCGTGGGTGGCGCCCCAGATGTTGGCATCGGTGGAGTACGCCTTCTCGGCCGAGTCTCGGTACGGCAGGCCGCGAGCGGCCAGCCACGCGCTCATCTCGGCCCGTCCGCCCAGTTCGCCGACGAAGGCGGGATCGAGCCAAGGCTTGTAGATCCGCAGCGTCGGGTTGACCAGCAGCCCGTACCGGTAGAAGCGCTCGATGTCGTTGCCTTTGTAGGTGGAGCCGTCGCCCCACACGTCGACGCCGTCGTCGTGCATGGCCCGCACCAGCAGGGTGCCGGTGACGGCCCGACCGAGCGGTGTGGTGTTGAAGTAGGTCTTGCCCGCCGTCGAGATGTGGAAGGCGCCGCACTGCAGCGCCACCAGCCCCTCGTGCACCAGCTCTGAGCGACAGTCGATCAGGCGAGCCTGCTCGGCGCCGTAGGCCTTGGCCCTCACCGGCACGCCGGCGAGGTCGGGCTCGTCGACCTGGCCGAGGTCGGCGGTGTACGTGTAGGGGATGGCGCCCTTCGCCCGCATCCACGCCACCGCCACGGACGTGTCGAGGCCGCCCGAGAAGGCCAGGCCCACGCGCTCCCCGACCGGCAGCTCCGTTAGCACGCGGCTCACCGTGATATGGAGCTCGCTTCGCTCGCTCATGAGCGTTCGTCCTGCGGGGTGAGGCTGGCCAGGCCGCTCAGCGTCTCAGCCAGACGGGCGCCACCGACGTTCTCGGCGGCGACGCACAGCATGGTGTCGTCGCCGGCCACGGTGCCGAGCAGCCCGGCGAGACCCGAGCGGTCGAGGGCCGACGCCACCACGTGGGCACAGCCAGGCGGCGTCCGCACGATCACGAGGTTGCCCGAGTGGGCCACGTCGGCGACCCACTCCCCCAGGACTCGGCGCAGGTGGTCCTCGGGTGCCAGCCGGGCCGGCTCGAACTCGGGGATGGCGTACGCCAGCTCGCCGCCGGGGCGGCGCACCCGCACGGCGCCGAGGTCGTCGAGGTCGCGGCTGACGGTGGCCTGGGTGGCGAGGATGCCGGCGTCGGCCAGCAGCTCGACGAGCTGCGGCTGGCTCGTGACCTCGTGCTCGGCCAGCAGCCGGGAGATCCGGTGTTGGCGCTGGGCCTTCGTCGTCACGGCCGCAGTCCCATCAGGAACGCCAGCAGGCCGCGGGCGGCGTGCATCCGGTTGTGGCCCTGCGCGATGGCCCGGGAGCGCGGGCCGTCCATCACCGCCGCCGTCACCTCGTCACCTCGGTGGGCCGGCATGCAGTGGAAGAAGAGGGCGTGGCGACCGGCGGCCTCCATCACCTCCTCAGTGACGGTCCAGCCTTCGAACGCCTTGGTGCGAGCGGCGGTCTCGGACTCCTGGCCCATCGACGTCCACACGTCGGTGTGCACGGCGTCGGCGCCGACGACGGCTTCGTCGAGGCGGGGGAAGGCGACGACGGTGGCGGCGCCGAGCGCCTGCAGCCGCTCGACCTCGGCCTCATCGGGTCCATAGCCGGGCGGGCCGCCGTAGCGCACGTGCATGCCGAACAAGGCGGCGGCCTCGCCGAGCGATCGGGCGACGTTGTTGTAGTCGCCCACCCAGGCGACGGTGCGACGGGCCAGGGAGCCGATGGCCTGGCGCATCGTGAGCACGTCGGCCAGGGCCTGCATCGGGTGTGACCGCTCCGACAGGAGGTTCACGACGGGCACGGTCGAGACGGCGGCCATGCGGGTCAGCACCTCGTGTTCGAACACGCGGGCGGCGAGCACGGCGTGGTAGCCGGCCATGATGCGGGCGATGTCCTCGACCGGCTCGCGTAGATCGAACCCGACCTCGTCGCCCCTGGTGTAGACGGGATGCCCGCCGAGCTGGATGACGGCCATCTCCATCGACTGGCGGGTGCGGTTCGAGGGCTTCTCGAAGATCAGCGCCACGCCCTTCTGGTGCAGGACGGGCGGGAGCGAGCCGACCTCGGCCAGGTCCAGCACCGCCGTGAGCTCGTCCGCCGTCAGGTCGGTGACCTCGAGGAAGTGCCGCAACGTCACGACTGCAGCACGTCGGCGAGGATGGCGACCGCCTCGTCGATCTCGTCGTCGGACACCGTGAGCGGCGGCGCGAACCGGACGGCAGTGGGCGTCACGGCGTTGGCGACCAGCCCGGCGTCCAGCAGCGCGGCATTGACGGCCTTGGCGTCGTGGCCGTCGAGCTCGGCCGCCAGCAGTAGGCCGAGGCCGCGCACCTCCTTCACCGCGGTCGTGGCGGCCAACGCCGCCGTCAGCCGCTCGCCCGCCCCCCGGGCCAGGGCGGGCGCATCGATCCGCTCCATCTCGGTGAGCACCGCCCGGGCGGCAGCAGTGGCGATGGCGGTGCCGCCGAAGGTGCTGCCGTGGTCGCCCGGCTCGAAGGCGGCCGCCACGGCGCGCCGCGCCCAGCACGCGCCGATCGGCATGCCGTTGCCGAGGGCCTTGGCCAGCGTCACGACGTCGGGCTGCACGCCGAAGTGCTCGTACCCGAACCAGCGGCCGGTCCGGCCGAGACCGGTCTGGATCTCGTCGACGATGAGGAGCAGCCCGCGCTCGTCGCACAGGCGGCGCACGCCCTGTACGTAGTCGGCGGTAGCGGGGAAGACCCCGCCTTCGCCCTGGACCGGTTCGATCAGCACGGCGGCGACCTCGGGCGTGATGGCGGCTTCGAGTGCCTCGAGGTCGTTCCATGCCACGTGCCGGAAGCCCTCGGGCAGCGGCTGGAAGGCTTCGTGCTTGGCGGGCTGGCCGGTGGCGTGGAGGGTGGCGAGCGTGCGGCCGTGGAACGAGCCGTAGGCGCTGATCACGGCGTACTTGCCGCGGCCGCCCCACTTCCGGGCCAGTTTGATGGCGCACTCGTTGGCTTCGGCGCCCGAGTTCCCGAAGAACACCTGGCCTCCGCCCCCGAGCAGGCCGTCGATCTGAGCCGCCGCCGCCGGAGCCACGTCGTTGGCGAACAGGTTCGAGACGTGCAGCAGCGTGCGGGCCTGATGGTCGAGGGCGTCGGCCACGGCCGGGTGGGCGTGCCCGAGCGACGTCACTGCGAGGCCGCACAGGAAGTCGAGGTAGCGCTTTCCGCTGCTGTCCCATAGCTCGGTGCCTCGGCCGCGCACGAAGGTCACCGGCGGCGCGGCGTAGGTCGGCATGAACACATCGACAGAAGTCATGGCAGCACCCTTCGGGTGGAGGGGATGACTATGTCGCCACTTGGTGGCGACAAACAGCCGCATCTCTGGAACTCGCTGCGCTCGTTCACGGCAACACCATCGTTCCTATGCCAGAGTCGGTGAAGATCTCGAGGAGCAGTACGTGCGG
>JBKOXV010000131.1:0-7371 GCA_046725105.1 bacterium
GATCGGTCGGGCCCTCCCCTCCTCACACCCCGGCGAACGACGAGCTGGCGCGTTCGAAGCCTTGCTCTCGTGCCCACAGGTCGAGCGCCATGCTGGCGACGTCGTCAACAAGCGGCACGATGGCAGCGGCGCCAGTCTCTCGGAGATCGAACGTCTTCACGTAGCGACGGCAGGTCTGGCAGGCATCGATTCGGAGCCGCCGATCGTCGGATTGGACGAACGGTGTGACTCGTCGTGGGTCGTCCTCGCCGCACACCGGGCACGTGGCGCGGGGATAGGACCACCAGGTGGCGCACCGGGCGCACACCAGGCTGCGAGGAGAACCACCAAGGAATTCGCCGGATTCCTCGGCGATCACCGATGTCTGGGCGGGCCCGCCGCAGTGTGGACAGAATCCTCTGTGCCACTGCTCCGCGGGTGGGGGGCTCACGGCTGCCGCCGCCAGTTCCAGCGGTGGGCCGGCTCCCGACTGGAACCAGAATCGGGACGGTGGCTCAACAGCCTCGGGGGCAACGAACCAGGCGGCGATGAGCTGGCGTCGCTCGGCGACCGGTAAGAGTCGCAGCTCGGCTCTCGCATGGTCGAGCACGGTGGGCATCCAGCCACCGTCGAGCTGGGCTACCACGATCATGACCTCCGCATCGAAAGCGGGCAGAGCCGCGTCAAGGTCGAGGAGCGGGTACGACGCCGTCTCCCGGCGGGCCGCCGCGCTGGCCGCGAGCTGTTCGGCGGCGGCGGCCACGTCAGGGTCAGCGGCGCGCCGGCGCTGGTAATGCAGGACATCGACGAGTGCCGCCAGGGGCGCCGACGCTGCACCTCCGGAGGTGCTCAGCTGCTCGGCCCGCGCCAGGCGTTCGTCGAACCGGCCGGGTCCCCCCCGGATTCGCCGCATCACGGCTTGTTGCCGGCCTGCTCTCGGAACCAGCGGGGATGATGCCAGGCGGCCCAGCGGCGGGTCACTTTGCCGTTGGTCATGCCGGACATCGTGCCGGGCAGCATCACCGTGGACATGTAGACGTGGATGATGAAGCCGCCCACCATCACGACGAAGGCGGCCAGATGGACCAGACGCGCCCACTGTCGCCATCCGGCGGTCGTGAGCGATGGGTACCACAGGGGGATGCCGGTGAGGAGCAGGAGCGCGGCGAGGGCGACAACGACCCAGTAGTAGCCCTTCTGGCCGGCGTTGAAGCGGCCCACGTCGACCCCGGCGTGGCCTTCCCGCGCGTAACTGCCGAGACGACGGGTCCAGGCTCCGTCGCCTCGCCTGAACACCATGTCCCTGGCCCAGGCGATCAGCATGGCGAGCACTCCGACGCTGAAGGCCACACCGATCCACGGATGGGCGGCCCGCATGGTCTGGCCGCCGCCGAACAGACCGGACAGCCACGCCAGGCGCGGGTACGTCAGCGCCATGCCCGAGAGCATGAGGGCGATGAAGGTGATCGCCACCTCCCAGTGCACCACCCGCTCGACGAGGTTGTATCGGGTGATCTCCGCCGGCTCAGGCTGGTCGATGGTGGCTACGTCGGTGCGCTCGGCCACGCTCACGGGGTGCCTCCTTCGTCTGGCGAGGCCGCTGGCGCCCCGGGGCCGGACGCCTGATCGGGACCGTGGCCCGTTGGCTGCGTCACCCGGTCGTCCTGGTCGCTTCGACCCGTCGAGCCGGCCTCTTGTCCGAGCCGAACGGCCTCGGCCACGGCGGCGTCCTCGGGTGGCGGCTGATGCCGTCCGGTTCTCAGCCAGTACAGGCCGATGCCGATCAGCCCGGCCCAGGTCGCCACGGCACCCACCTTGCGCAGGTTCCGCAAGATCCCGAGGAAGCTCGTGTTGGACCGCACGTTGGGGTCTTCGGGCAGCGTGTAGTCGGCAAGCAGGTCGCCGTGGGGCACGACGTACATCATGTGGACCCCGTTGACCCCTGAGGGGTTGTAGAGCATGGCGTGGTCGAATCCCCGCGCCTTGAGCTTGGTCACCTTGTCCTCGCCGTAGGCGATCATGTCGTGGCGTGGGCCGTACTTGATCGATCCCGTCGGGCACGCCTTGACGCACGCCGGCTCCAAGCTGTGCGACACGCGGTCGATGCAGAGCGTGCACTTGTAGACCTTCTTGGTCTTGGCGTCGAACCGGGGGATGTCGAACGGGCATCCGGTGATGCAGTACTGGCAGCCGATGCACTTGCTCTCGTCAAAGTTGACGATTCCGTTCTCGTACTGCACGACGGCGCCGGGCGCCGGGCAGGCGGCCAGGCATCCCGGGTCGTCGCAGTGCAGGCAGCTGTCCTTGCGGATCAGCCATGCGAGATCGCCGTTGGCCAAATCGACCTCGTTGAAGCGCATCAGGTCCCAGGTGGTGGCAGTCAAGTCGCGGTGGCTCTGGTAGCTCCCGAAGTTGGAGGTGTCATCGACGGGGAGGTCGTTCCATTCCTTGCAAGCGACCTCGCAGGCCTTGCAGCCGATGCACAGGTCGATGTCGACGATCTTGGAGATCTCGAGGTCTTCCCGCCGGATGTTCGTGCCCGACGACGGCGACGCCGATTTGCGCCGTACCGCCAGACCCAGCTCGGTCGACATGACGGCCTCCTTACGGCTTTTCGATGTTCACGAGGAAGCCTTTGTACTCAGGGGTGCGGACATTGGCGTCGCCTATGTAGGGCGTGAGCAGGTTGGCCATCGTGGCGGTGTCGGCCTGCTCGCCGGAGCCCGACTCGTAGTGCCAATGCAGTGGTATGCCGATCTGATACACGATCTTGTTGCCGCCCACCTTCAGCGGTCGCATCCGCTTGGTGACGATGGCGACGCCCTCCACCTCACCCCGCTTGGAGCGGACCTTGACCCGTCCGCCATTGCTGATGCCCTTCTCGGCCGCCAGCTCGACGGGTAGCTCCACGAAGAAATCGGGCATGGCCTCGACGAGGTACGGGACGTGCTGTGTCACGTAGTGCTCGTGCTCGGTGACTCGATAGGTGGTTGCCACGTACGGGAAGTCGGGATCGGCGGTCGAGGCGAAGGTGGCGTCGACGTCGTCGTAGTGGAACGCCACCGGGCTCTTCTCCACCTTGTTCAACGCGTTCGGGACGGGCGACTCGGTCTGCTCGTAGTGCTCCGGGAACGGACCGTCGGTGGTGAGGCTGCCCGGCGCGAACAGGCGAGCCACTCCCTCCCCGGTCATGATGAAGGCGCCCTGCCCCTGCGCCGGCGGCGAGGTGGCCGGAAAGTCGGGGACGTCGCCGACCCAGGTCGTGCCGTTCCATCGGATGCCCGCTCGGGTCGGATCCCACGGTTGGCCGGCGGCGTCTGCCGATGCCCGGTTGTAGAGGATCCGCCGGTTGAGCGGCCACGAGAAGGCCCAGTTCGGGAAGAACCCGAGACCGGTCGGGTCATCGGTGCCCCGCCGAGCCATCAGGTTCCCGGCTTCAGGGTACGAGGCGCAGTAGATCCAGTCGCCCGACGTCGTGGTGCCGTCGTCCTTCAGCTGGGCGAAGCTGTCCAGCCGCTTGCCGGTGCTGAGATCGACCCCGTTGACCTCCTTGGCCAGCTCGTCGGCGGAGGGGTTGCTCGGATCGACGTAGTTCATCGTCACGTTCAGGACGGGATCCGGCAGAGGACCGCCCTCGGTGCGATAGAGCTGCTGCAGCCGCAGCATCAGGTGGCCGAGGATCCAGTCGTCGTCGCGGCCTTCGCCCTCGGGAGGGAGCGCCTTGTACTTCCATTGCGCCCAGCGGCCCGAGTTGGTGAAGGAGCCGTCCTTGCTGATCCAGTCGGTGGCCGGCAGGAACAGCACCTCCGTCTTCACCGTCGCCGGGTCGACGCCGGGTCGACGCCAGAACTCCGACGCCGTCGTCTGGTACGGGTCGAGGATGGCGAGCCACTTGAGCGTGCCGATCGAGTCAGCCATGCGCTTGCTGTCGGGACCGACGGTCACGCCGGTGAAGCCGCTGTAGATGATCCCGTCGAGCCGGCCCGCCCGGGCCTCGTTGTGGATGGTGAGCCACGAGGAGTTCTGGGCGGGTTTCGGCAACCACCCGTAGGCGAAGTCGTTGTCGGCCGTGGCGGCGCCGCCGTACCACGCCTTGAGCAGACTGACGAGGAACTTCTTGTAATTGGTGCCCAGATAATTGACGGAGGTGGGCCGGAGCTGCTTTGACGGCACGGTGGCCAAGTAGGCGGCCATCGTCTCCATGCCCGGCCTCGGGATGGCGAGATAGCCGGGCAGGATCTCCCACGACACGGCGTTGTCGGTGTTGCCCTGGATGTTGGCGTGGCCGCGTTCGGCATTCACGCCCCCGCCGGGGCGACCGACATTGCCGAGCAGCATCTGGATCATGCCCGCCGCCCGGATGATCTGCACGCCCAGGGTGTGATGGGTGAGACCGACGGCATAGACGATGCTGCCCGCTTGGTTGGCGGCGCCGGTCGCCCCGAACATCTTGGCCACCGCGACGAACTTGTCCTGGGGAATCCCGCAAACCTGCTCCACCATCTCCGGTGTGTAGCGCGAGTAGTGCTGTGCCAGGAGCTGGAACACCGAGCGCGGGTCCTGCAGGCTCGGGTCGACCTTGGCCACGGGCTGACCGGGCGTCTCCGGCTCGTAGCTCCACGTGGCGACGTCGTAGGTGCGGGTGGCCTCGTCGTAACCGGTGAACAACCCGTCGCTGAAAGCGAAGCGCGGCGCCACGATGAAGCTGGCGTTAGTGTGCAGTCGCACGTACTCGTCGTGGTACAGCCGGTTCTGAATGATGTAGTTGATGAGGCCACCGAAGAAGGCGATGTCGGTGCCGGCGCGGATCGGCACGTGGACATCGGCGGTGGCCGACGTGCGCGTGAAGCGGGGATCGACGTGGATGATCTTGGTACCACGCGTGTCTCGCCCGACGAACGCCCACTTCCATCCGCACGGGTGATTCTCCGCAGGATTCGCGCCTATGACCAGGATGACGTCACTGTTCTTGAAGTCGCGCCAGTGATTCGTCATGGCCCCCCGGCCGAATGAGGCGGCCAAACTGGCCACCGTGGGACCGTGTCAAACGCGGGCCTGTTGCTCGAGGTACACGGTGCCGAGGGCTCGCATCATCTTGGTGGCGTAGTAACCCTCTTCGTTGCTGATGGTCGCACCGCCGAGGAAGGCGAAGCCGGTCTGACGGTTGACGGTCTGACCCTTGTCATCGGCCGTGACGAAGTGCTTGTCGCGGGCGTCCTTCACCAGACGGGCCAGCTTGTCGAGCGCCTCGTCCCAAGAGAGCCGTTGCCACTCAGCCGCACCGGGCGCTCGGTACATCGGGTAGAGGGCCCGCCGGTCGTTGACCGCCAGCTGCAGCGTGGTGGCGCCCTTGGGGCAGAGGGTGCCCGCGTTGATGGGGCTGTCGGGATCGCCCTCGATGTGGACCAGCGTCTGGCGAGCGTTGGCGGCGCCGTCGCCGAGGACGTAGGCGATCATCGAGCAGCCGACGGCACAGTACGGGCAGACCGAACGCACCTCGGTGGCCCGGTCGATCTTGAGCTGCCCCGCCTCCTGCGCGGCGGCCGTGGCGTCGAAGCCGTACGCCGTGAGCACAGCACCTCCTGCGGCCGCGGCGATGGACGACTGCAAAAATTGACGACGGCTCAGTTCGAGCGCCATGGCAACCCCCCGGGCGGTACTCAGCTCCAGGCACGCCCACCTCGGCCCTCGCCACCAGCATTTCCCTCGCGCGGCTTGTCGTCAAGGGCGAAAGGATCGTGCGAGTAGCGTGGGTGGCGATTTCCCCGAGGGGGTCGGATGGAACTCACCGATCAGGCCGTGTTCGCCGCCCTAGCCACCGTCATCGAACCCGACCTCGGCCGTCCCGTCACCGAGCTCGACGTGGCTCATGCGGTCGTGATCGGAGCCGGGCGGGTGCGCGTGTCGATCGCCCTCCCCACGGCCGGCTCTCCCCACGGTGACGCGCTCCGAGCTGCCGTCGTACGGGCTGTCGGGGCCCTGGGCGTGCGAGACGTCAGTGTGGACCTCACCGTCATGGGCGACCAGGAGCGCGCCCGACTCCGCCAGCGCCTTGTCGCCGAGCGACCCCCACAGGAGGCTCTGCGCGCCGCTCGCGTCCTCGCCGTGGCATCCGGCAAGGGCGGGGTCGGCAAGTCGTCGGTCGCCAGCAACCTCGCGGTGGCCCTGGCCCGCGGCGGCCGACGGGTCGGGCTGCTCGACGCCGACGTGTGGGGCTTCTCGATCCCACGCATGCTGGGCATCCACCGCCCTCCGCTCGTGCTCGACAGCCTGCTCGTGCCGGTGCCCGCCCACGGTGTGGCAGTCGTGTCCGTCGGGCTCCTGACCGAAGAGGCGACCCCGGTGCTGTGGCGGGGTCCGATGCTGCACAAGATGCTCACCCAGTTCGTGACCGACGTCTACTGGGACGCCCCCGAGCTCATCATCGTCGACCTGCCCCCGGGGACCGGCGACGTGTCCATGACCCTCGCCGGGCTGCTGCCCGACGCCGAACTGCTGGTGGTCACCACCCCACAGGCCACCGCCCAGCGCGTGGCCCAGCGCGCCGGTCACTTGGGCAAACGGCTCGGCCTTCGCCTGGCCGGTGTCGTGGAGAACATGAGCTGGTTCACCAGTCCCGACGGTGCCCGCCTCGAGCTGTTCGGTGCGGGCGGCGGTGAGCTGCTGGCCCGCGAACTCGATATCGAGCTGCTCGGCCAGATCCCTCTCGACCCCGTGATCGTGGAAGGCGGCGACAGCGGCGTCCCGGTCGTCGTCGCCTGGCCCCACAGTGACGCCGCCGCCGCCTTCGAGGCGCTGGCCGCCCGGGTGCTGGCTCTGCGCCCGACCAGGATCCGGCGGGCCGAGTTACGTGTCGTCGGGACCAGTGGCTAGCAAGCGGACAGCGGAACGTCTCGTTCTCGTCATCCGGGACGGGTCGACGCGCCGACGCCCGGATCAACTCGTCGGCGAGGAGCCGTTGGAGATACGGGTCAACGGTGAGGCGGCGTCGGTCACCATGCGCACCCCGGGACACGACTTCGAACTCGCCGTCGGCTTCTGCCTCACGGAGGGCGTCGTCGACTCCCCCGATGAAATCGTGGCGGCCCGCTACTGCGCCGACGCCGGGCCGGGAAGCTACAACATCGTCGATGTCAGGCGCCGTGATCCGGCGCCGGTCACCGAGGCGCTGCGGCGCAACGTGTACACCGCCTCGTCCTGCGGCATCTGCGGAACATCGGCGATCGAGTCGGTTCGCAAGACCGTCCCCAGCGTCGCCGGCGATCCGGTGCGCATCACACCCGAAACCCTCGCCGGCCTGCCCACGCGGCTGCGCACCGCGCAACGGTTGTTCGAGCGCACGGGCGGCCTCCACGCCGCCGGTCTGTTCCGCTCTGACGGGCAGCTGCGATG
>JBKOXV010000057.1:0-6430 GCA_046725105.1 bacterium
GGCCGACGACGTCCCAGGTCTGGTGGATTGTCACCTCGGATCTTGGCGCGAACACCAGTCGCGGATCGGGTTCGCCCGGGAAGCGGGCGCCGAGGCCGATCCAGGCGCCCTGCTCGCAGTTGCTCGTGAACGGCCAACGCCCGGTGAGGCGCAGGCTGCCGTCGGGCGCTCGGGTCACCTCCGCTAATGGGGCGAACATCGCCGCGTTCGACTGGTCGGGATCGGCGAACACTTCGGCCGCACCGTCGGGCGGAAGGTACCCGGCGAAGAGGCTTGTGCCGGAGCCGATCGCCGCGGCCCAAGCCGTACTGCCGTCGACGGCTGCGAGCTGCTCGACGACCTCGACGGTGCGCCGGGGTGACGCCGCGAAGCCGCCGAGCTCGACCGGGAGCACCAGCCGGTTGATGCCGGCGGCGGCCAGCGCCGCGACGACCTGAGGGTCGAGGTGGCCGGTCTCGTCGGACGCCGCGGCCCGGTCTGCGACCAGGGCGAGGATGTCACCAGTGAGCTCGACGTCGACCGCGACGGTGGTGGTCATGACTTGGCCTTCCTTCTCGTGCGCTTCACGTGGGCGAGAAACATGTCGACGGCGGGCTCGAGGTGGTCGACGAAGCGACGCCCGCCTGGGTCGTTCGCCCATTGCTGTGCGGTGAGGCCCATCTGGATCGCGGTCCACAGGTCGATGTCGGCCTGCCGGGTGACGCCGGCGCCGGCGAGCGCCGCGACCAGGTCGCGGTAGGACTGCCACGCCAGCGCCATCGACCCCTCCGATGGGACGAAGCCGGGAATCGTCCGCTGGAAGAGCAGCTGGTAGCGGACTTCATCCTGAAGGCAGAACTTGGTGAAGCGCCGGGATCCCCGCTTCAGCACGTCGACCGGCTTGCCGGTGCGGTCGAGCTCGGCCATCCAGGCGTGCAGCTCCCGGTGCCCCGCGGCGAACAGGGCGTCGTAGATGGCGTCCTTGGACGGGAAGTACTGGTAGAGCGAGGAGGCGTGAAGCCCCACGCGCGACCCGATGTCGCGCATCGAGATGGAGGCGAGCCCCTGCTCGCGGGCGAGATCCCGCGCTGCGGCGAGCACCTCATCGATCGTCGCCTGCCGCCGCCGCGCCCGAGGGCCAAGTTCAAACACTGTTGGAATAATCCAACAGTGTTTGAGAAATGTCAAGCTCGGGGCTCCGGCACCGGCGCCCGGTGGGTCGCGCCAGGCATGGAACGCGGGCTGACGCGCCGGTCACGGGGCTGGGTGTAGTGGCAGGGCTGTGCATGCGGACTGGTCGGCGCGCACCGTGTCGTCACGGATGTGCCGCGACGCAGACGCGCTTAGGATTCGGCTGCGTCGGCTCGAGATCGGGGGCGAGAGCGTGACAGAGACGACGTCGGAACCGTCGCCTGCGACCGTCATGGCCGCGTCCAGGGGACCAGAGCCGCGTGAGACGGTGTGGGCTGTGGCGACTGCCGGGTTCGCGGCGCGTTGTCTGCACGTTGTCGCCAACCTCGGTGTCGCCGATCAGATCGACGACGCGGCGACGCCGGTTGGCGCCCTGGCCTCGACGTTCGGCGTGGACGTGACGCACTCGACCAGGTGTTGCGGTTGCTGGCCGCCCACGGCATCTTCGTGCGCGGCGCCGACGGCTACCGGCACACGCCGGCCTCACGGCTGCTGCGCAGCGACCACCCGATGTCGATGCGCCCGTTCGTTCGGATGGCGGGGATGCCGCTGATGTGGGGCAGCTTGAATGGGCTGGCGGGAGCGGTGCGCACCGGTCGGCCTGTGGTGGAGACTCTCGAGCCAGACGGCCTCTGGGCCTATCTGCGTGACCGGCCCGGCGAGGCCGCCGTCTTCGCCCGTGCCATGAGCGCAAAGGCCAGCGGTGAGATCGCTGCGGTACTCGCCGCCTACGACTTCACCGGTTTCGCGACGATCGCTGACATCGGCGGTGGCCGCGGTCACCTGCTCCGAGCCGTGCTGGACGCGGCGCCGGCGGCGACAGGTGTCTTGTTCGACCTGCCCGAGGTGATCAACAACCTCGACGTCAGTCACCCAAGGATGACCGCAACGGCGGGAAGTTTCTTCGTCGACGCCCTCCCCGAGGCCGACGCCTACATCCTCATGGATGTGCTCCACGATTGGCCTGACGCGCAATGTGTTGCGATCCTGCAGGCAATTCGTCGCGCCGCCCACGTCGACTCGACGCTGCTCGTCCTGGAAGGGATCGTTGCCGAGCAGGCCGCCGATCCCGGGTCGGCCACGCTGGACGTCGTCATGCTGGCCTTGACCGGCGGCCGCGAGCGGGCCGCCGCCGAGTTGGACGCCCTTCTTGAAGCTGGCGGGTTCAAGCTTGACAAGGTCATTGATACGGCCAGCCCGATGCGCATCGCCCAGGCGCGGGCGGTGTGACAGCTCAGTAACTGGGAGACCACAGCTGCGCGCGCATCCTCGAGGGTGTTCGCCGTTGCCCCGGCCCGGCCATCGATCGCGCCGGTTGTAACCGGGATGCGCCCGCGACCGAGAGACCCGCGCTGACACCGTTCGGACTAGCCGCGGACCAGGCGAACGGGCCGACGAGCCCGACGCCCACGCCAACAAGCGCCTCACGCAACGCGTGCTTGTCTCCTCTCTCCGCCTCTGCGGGCGAGGTTCGGCGCCCGCCGACGCGAGCCAAACACCCTGTCGAGTGCTGGAGGGCCCGCGCCGGTCGAGTCCGGGACGGAAGCGAGGGCGGCGGCGAGCGTCTCCCCGGCGAGGCAGCTGGGCCGGAGACCCGTTGTCGTCGTCGCCGAGCCGTCGTAGCGTCGCCGCCGTGCCGGGGCCGGTGTCCTGGCGCGGTGAGGAGGCGAAATGCCGACATACATCATGCTGACGACGCTGACGTCGGAGGGCGCCCACACGGTTCATGCCAACCCTGATCGCCTGAAGGCCCTGGCCGACGAGGTTTCCGAGTTCGGATGCAAGGTGGTCGCCGAATATGCGGTTCTCGGGCAGTACGACTTCGTCACGATCGTCGAGGCGCCGGACAACGAGACTGTGGCTCATCTCAGCGTCGATCTCGGCTCACGTGGTACCGCCAGGATTCAGACGCTTCCGGCGATTTCGCTCGACGCGCTTATGGCCAAGCTGAAGGGTCCCGACCAGCTTGGCCGGTAGTCCGGCGGCGACGGCGACGTGAGCGTCCCGCGGTGGGTACGGAAGAGACAGCACAGGTAACCACGGACCGTGCGTGTCGTGGAAGCTGACATACGGCTCGAACCGCCCGGGATTCGCGGTTACACCGCTGAGGCGACGATCCCGTCGTGGGCGTCCATACCGAGCGCCTCGGGGTTCGTGTTGCTCACACGGACCGGCTGGTACCGGGCAGCCCGAACCCGAGGACGCCTTTCTCGGGCCGTGCAAGGACCGTCACGATGCATGCTGGTCTCCGGCCCAACCGCTCGACCCGCCCTCTCCTGTGACCCGAGCTGTGCGATGCCACCGACCCAGCGGTAGGGATACCCAGCGGGCCGCTGCTGTGTGGGCTCGGAGCCAGTGGCGCGAAGGCGCCGGTCCGGGCATTGTGTGCGCATGGAGGAGGCGATACCCGTGCTGCGAGTCGCTGACGCAGAGATCGCCGTGGCGTGGTACGAACGCCTGGGCTACGAGAGGGAATGGGAGCACCGGTTCGAACCATCGTTCCCGGCGTTTGTCGCCGTCGCACGCCACGGAACATCTCGGCTTTTCCTTTCGGAACACAGACGCCGGTGGGCCACTCCTGGCAGGGACCGTGGTCTACATCCGTGTCAAGGATGTCGACGGGATCGCCAAGCAGTTCGACGCTGAGGTCGTCGAGATGCCGTGGGCGCGAGAAGTGTGTCTCAGTGATCCAGACGGAAATCGCCTACGGATCGGCACGCCGAGGACATAGGTGCCGAGATGGACGGCGGATTCGGCCGTGTTGACCGCCCGCTCAGTTTGGTCCGGTGATCGCCCGAGCGTGCCCGTGAGGCGACTCGCCTCCGGGATCGGCAAGCCCCTGCAGGACTGCGTCCGGTCCATCGTCCCGGCCAGGCGAGGGCCGGCGGGAGTCACGCCTCGACGGGATGGCCGACCACGTGGAACACCTCTAGGCCGCTGTTGCGCTGAATCCTGGCGGGGGCGTCCAACCGCAGCCACTTCGAGACGGCATGGGGCAGCGTCGAGACGATCACGCCGTCGTAGGCTTTCCGACCCTCGCGGCGCAGCACGTTCTCGACCGCCTCGACGGGGCTGGCGTCGCCGACTTCGCCAGTGACAGCGAGTCCGTGGGCGGTGAACCGGAGGCGGGCCTCCTCGAGCCGCCGTGCCGCCTCAGCCCGGACCTCACCTTCGGTCCAGGTCAAGCCGGATCCACCGTGATACTCGGGGACGACGAGATGGAACGTGCACGGGCCTTGATCAAGCTGATGCTGCATGGCGTCGAGGAGCTCAGGGCTTCCCAGGGTCTGGTGAGCGACGACAAGGTAACGACGCATGGGCGCGCCTCCTGTTCACGGCTCCAATGCAGATCCTAGGAGCGTGGATTGGGGGAGCATGACGCGACACGAGCCCGTGGCCCGGTGGTGAGAGGCACGCGTCGATGTCTCTACCGAGAGGATCTGCAGCCGTTGGGGGCGGCACGCGCTCTGTTGTCGCACGTCCGGTGCTCGGAATCGGCCAACAGCGGACAGCCAGGGCTGGCTACTCAGCCAGCGCCTCCTCGGGGATCACGGCGTCCAGCGTGGGCTCGTCCAACCCGAGCCGGCTCCGGGCACTGAACATCGGGCCACGAGCCTTCCCGAGCGGGGCGAATGACATCATGCCGATCGGCTTGTTCATGTCGTCGTAGATCGCCTCCATCCCGCCACGCATGAAATACGTCTCGTGCCAGAAGCCAGTGCCGGCTGAGTCATGCAGGAAGTCCTTCCACCACTGCTGATGTGGCAGCTCACGGGTCCAGCGTTCGAGAGCATCAAGGTCGCGCCAGTACTGGCGCATGCCCAGATGCGGCGGTACGAGGGAAAACAGCAGGCTCTCGTGGAGCAGCAGGCCGTCGGGCCCCTGGGCGACACCGGCTTGGATCTGGCGCCCGGTCTGGAGCAGCTTGCCCAGTCCCCGCACGTTGCGGACCCGCATGCCCAGATAGATGACGACCAGATCGGGGAACCCAGACAGATTGACCGTCTGGCGGTTGACGCCGGTTCGCCGCTGAGCCATCGCTGCCCCCTCCAGACCGCTTGGTTTCAGCTGCTCATGCTCCGGGCTCGTCGGCCCCTCGTCAAGGGTCCGCAGTGGCCGGACGGGCTGGTCCGATCTCGGGGCCGCTCAGCGTGGTGGCGGCTGCCGTTGATGATCTCGGGCCGGCGACATCGCTCGGCCCCACCGAGGCGCTCAGCGTGCTCAGGCGGCCCGTACCGCTGTCGACAGCATGGCGCGGTATCCGCCGAACCGTGCATGCGCTGGACGAGCGGACAGACGGCCTGAACCGCCCCGGATTCGCGCCGTTACACGGGTGAGGCAGCGATCCCGTCGTGGGCGTCAGCACCGAGCGCCTCGGGTTGGTGTTGCTCACACGGTCCGGCCATTCCGTGATAGTCATCGCGGCCGCAAGGGTCGGTGGCATCGGCAGCGCCGTCGCGACGACTATTGATGGCTTGCGCTCGACGCGAACCTTCCCCGACGGCGTCATCGAAGCGTGGTACGTGCCCAGGAAGGAGTGGCAGTGAGATCGCACAAGCCCCGCGTCGAGGCCTACATCGACGGCTTCCGGCGTACCGACCACGGGGCGATCCTCGCCTGTCTCGCCGATGACGTCGTGTGGGTGATACACGGGTACCGGACGGTGCAGGGCAAGGAAGCCTTCGACGCCGAGATCGAGAACGATGCAGCCGTCGGCAGCCCTGTCCTGACCATCGACCGCCTCATCGAAGAGGGCGACACCGTCGTCGCCGTAGGCAACGGAACGATGACACTGAAGGATGTCGGCACCGTGCCCTTCGTCTTCACCGAGGTGTTCACTTTTCAAGACGACAGGATCACCCGGCTGGAAACCTTTCACATCAATCTCACCGCGCCGAGCGACGCCCTCTTCACCTCGCCATCACGGCCGGCCTGACAGAGAGGGGCGATCCCCGAGGGCTCGCGCTAGCTACTTCGACCTGAAATAGTCGATGTCGAATCTACCTGTGAGCTGGGCGAACGCGTGGTGTGTGTACTCGCGTCGGACCCGCTGATCAGGGATGATGGCCTCGACCCGTAGGGCTAGTACGGATCGAGGCCATCGATGCTGCGAACGGTAGGCGACCAGCCAACGCTGTGGGAATCGATTCTGCCGGAGGTCTGTTTGGGCATGCCGGGCGAGTTGGCGGCGGTGGATCGACTGTTGGACGACTCGAGGTTCTTCGAGCCGTTCCGGGCGTTCTTCCATCCGGTCCTGGGT
>JBKOXV010000272.1:0-14253 GCA_046725105.1 bacterium
GCGTGAGCCTGGCGTCGACGGCGCAGCGCAGGTCGGGGTCGGGCGGCGACCCGGCCGCGATCGTCACCCGGGGCCGGGCCAGCCCGCTGGCTGTCGGCGTGGTGGTGTGGCTGGCGTCGGAGCTGATGTTCTTCGGCGGCCTGTTCGCCACCTACTACACCCTGCGCGGCGTCGACGACGTGTGGCCGCCGCCCGACGTGCACCTCGAAGTCTGGCGGGCCCTGCTGTTCACCGTCGTGTTGGTGGCATCGAGCTTCACGATGCACCTGTCGGTGCGGTCGGCCGACGACGGTGACCGGGCCGGCGCGCTGCGGTGGCTGTTCGTCACCTTCGTACTCGGCGCCGCGTTCCTCGTGAACCTGGGCCTCGAGTGGGCCGGCAACGATTTCACCCTCACCGACCATGCGTACGGGTCGATCTACTACCTGCTGACCGGCTTCCACGGCGCCCACCTCCTCGGCGGGCTGATCCTCATGGTGGCGGCCGCCGTCGCCGTCAGCGGCACCGACTCACGCGTGCCGCTCGGGTCCACCTACACCGTCACGGCCTACTACTGGCACTTCGTCGACGTGGTGTGGATCGGGGTGTTCCTGACGATTTTCGTGGTGCAGTAATCGTGCGTAGGTCGACGGTCCTCGTCGCACTGGCCGGCGCGCTCGTCCTCGGCGCCGGCCTCTTCACGATCCAGCACGCCGCGTCGGGCACCGCCGTGCCACAGCAGACGCCGTCGCCCGAGCTCGTCGCCCAAGGCGAGCAGCTTTATCTCACCGGCTGCTCGTCGTGCCACGGGGCGGGCGGGATGGGCACGGACCAGGCCCCGACGCTCGTCGGCGTCGGGGCGGCGAGCGCCGACTTCTACCTCACGAGCGGGCGCATGCCGGCGGCGCAAGGCGAGCCGTTCCAGCCGCCCCGCAAGGAGCCCGCCTACCCGCCCGACCAGATCGCCGCCCTTGTCGCCTACGTCGCCTCGCTCGGGCCCGGCCCGCCCATCCCGAGCGTGGACGTGGCGTCGGCCGACCTCGCCCGCGGCGGTGCGCTGTATCGAGCGAACTGCGCCTCCTGCCACCAGTCGGCTGGGGCCGGCGGGGCGTTGTCGTACGGACGGTCGGCGCCCGACCTGAAGCACGCCACGCCCACGCAGGTCGAAGAGGCGATGCGCATCGGCCCGGGCGAGATGCCCGTGTTCAACTCCACCACCCTCGACGACCGGGACGCGGACGACATCGCCGCCTACGTGCAGTACCTCCGCGACCCCGACGACCGGGGCGGGGCCGCCTTGGGTGGCAATGGCCCGGTCCCCGAGGGGGCCGTGGCGCTCATCGCCGGCCTCGGCGGCGTGGTGGCCATCAGCGTGTGGATCGTCGGCCGGAGACGTCGTGCCGCCCGCGCCTGACAAGCAACGCCGGGTCCCGAAGGCCGAGCGGGCGCCGGCCATCGCCTTCGGCTTGGCCATCGTGGCCGCCCTCGCCCTGGCCGTCGTCTACTGGCGGGGCGGCCAACCACAGGCGGAAGGAGTTCTCCTCGCCGTCGTGCTCGGTGGGATCGGTGCCGGTCTGGCCATGTGGGCCAAGCGCTTCATGCCCCACGGACCGTTCGAGGAGGACCGCGGCCAGATCGCCTCGAGCGAGGAGGACATCGCCGCCTTCCTCGACGACCTCGAGCACGGCGACGAAGGCATCGCTCGGCGCGGCTTCCTCGCCAAAATGGCCCTCGGCGCCCTCGGGGCCCTCGGCGTCGCCGCCCTGTTCCCAATCCGCTCCCTGGGGCCGCGGCCGGGCAGCGGCCTGAAGGAGACGCCGTTCAAGGCCGGGGACCTTCGCCTCGTCAACGAGCGCGGCGAGCTGGTGCGGGCCAGCCAACTGGCTGTCGACGGCGTCATCACCTGCTATCCCGAGGGCTTCGTCAACGACGCCGACTCGCCGACGCTGCTCATCCACCTCCGTCCCGGCCAGAACCAGCCCAAGCCCGGGCGGGAGACGTGGGCGCCGAACGACCTCGTCGCCTACTCGAAGCTGTGCTCGCACATGGGCTGCCCGGTCGGCCTCTACCAGGCCCGGGCCGGCTTGTTGCTGTGCCCGTGCCACCAGTCCACCTTCGACGTCGGCGACCACTGCAACCCGATCTTCGGCCCGGCCACCCGATCGCTGCCGCAGCTGCCGATCCGCATCGACGACGAGGATCACATCGTCGCCACGGCCGACTTCAGCGACCCCGTCGGCCCGGGCTTCTGGGATCGGGGCCGGTGATGGCCACGCGACGCAAGGTCCTGAAGCCCCGGCTGCTCCCCCGACTGGCCCGGTGGACCGACGACCGCCTCGGCGCCGCCAACGTCGTGCGCAAGACGTTCGACAAGATCTTCCCCGACCACTGGTCGTTCATGCTCGGCGAGGTCGCCCTCTACTGCTTCGTCATCCTCATCGTCACCGGCGTGTTCCTCACGTTCTTCTACGAGGCCAGCCCCAACACGACGACGTACACCGGCTCGTACGGGCCGTTGCAGGGCGTGGAGATGTCGCAGGCCTACGAGTCCGCCATCCGGATCTCCTTCGACGTCCGAGCCGGCATTGTCATGCGCCAGGCCCACCACTGGGCGGCCCTGTTGTTCCTCGCCGCCATCTCGGCCCACCTGTTGCGCGTCTTCTTCACCGGCGCCTTCCGCCGGCCACGAGAGATCAACTGGATCATCGGCGTCACGATGCTGCTGCTGGCCATGGGCAATGGCTTCTTCGGCTACTCGCTCCTCGACGACCAGCTGTCGGGGTCGGGCCTTCGGATCGTGTACGCCATCGTGCTCTCGATCCCCATCATCGGCACGTGGATCGTCTCGCTCGTCTTCGGTGGCGAGTTCCCCGGACCGTCCCTACTCGAACGCTTCTACGTGCTTCACATCCTCATCGTTCCCGCCGTGCTGGCCGTGCTCATCGGGATCCACCTGGCCATCCTCGTGCGGCACAAGCACACGCACTACCCGGGCCCGGGCCGACGCGACGACAACGTCGTCGGTGAACGCCTGTGGCCGACGTATGCCGCCAAGGCACTCGCTCTCTTCTTCCTGACCGGCGCCCTGCTGCTGTTGTTGGGCGGCCTGGTGCAGATCAACCCGGTCTGGATCTACGGCCCGTTCCGGCCGGCCGACGTGAGCGCCGCATCCCAGCCGGATTGGTACATGGGGTTCCTCGACGGCGCACTGCGCATCATGCCGCCATGGGAGATCCGCGCCTTCGGGTTGGAGATCCCCAACCCGTTCTTCCCCGGGGTGCTGCTGGCGACGATCTTCTTCGGCCTGCTCTACATGGCCCCGTTCCTGGCCGCCCGCTTCAGCGGCGACTACGCCGAGCACCACGTGCTGGAGCGGCCTCGGGACAAGCCCGTGCGGACCGGCGTGGGTATCGGCGTGCTGTTCTTCTACCTGACACTCCTCGGCGCGGCGTCGTCCGACGTGCTCTCGGCCCGGTTCGGCCTGTCGGTGAACAGCGTCATCTGGACGTTTCGCATCGCCGTGTTCGTCGTGCCCGTGGTGGCCGGGATCGTGGCCACCAAGCTGTGCCGTGAGCTGAAGCGCCGCGACGGTCCCGTCGCCACGCTGGCCCGGCCCCTTACGGCAGAACCTGTCGGAGGTGGGGCCGGGCCTCGCCCGCGACATAGAGCGAGCCCGTGACGAGCACCGCGTCGTCGGCGGTGGCACGGGCCAAGGCGGCGTCGCACGCCCGGGTCACGTCGGCGACGGCCACCACGTCGTCGCACCCGACGGCCTGGGCCGCGGCGGCCGTCTCGGCGGCCGGGATCCCACGGGGTGACGGCGGCGTACAGCACACCACCACCGACGCCTCGTCGGCGCGGAGGGCGCTCAGCATCTCGGCCGGGTCACGTCCCCGCAGGAACCCCACCACCAGAAGGTGCTCGCCGGCCGGAGCGAAGTCGTCTTCGAGCACCGAGATGCAGCTGTCGGCGCCAGCCGGGTTGTGGGCGCCGTCGATGATCACCAGCGGTTGGTGGCCGAGGACCTCGAAGCGGCCCGGCATCTTCACGTCGGCGAAGGCCTCGGTGACGACGACAGGGTCGAGGGACGACTCGAAGAAGCTCTCGACGGCGGCGAGCGCGGCGGCGGCGTTGTCGCCCTGGTAGCTCCCGTAGAGCGGCAGGAAGAGCTCCGGGTAGCTGCCGTACGGGCCGCGCAGGTCGAGCACCCGTCCCCCGAGGGCGAGCTGGTTCTCGCCGACGCCGAAGTCGAGCTCCCGCTCCCAGAGGATGGCCGGATCCTCCTTCCGGAAGATCGACACGAGGTCCGCCTCGGTTTCTCCCAGTACCAACGTGGCGCCCGGCTTCACGATGCCCGCCTTCTCGGCGGTGATGTCGGCCAGCGTGGGGCCGGCGTACTCGGTG
The DNA here is from genome assembly GCA_046725105.1 of bacterium. Classification (GTDB taxonomy): domain Bacteria; phylum Actinomycetota; class Acidimicrobiia; order Acidimicrobiales; family Ilumatobacteraceae; genus DASXAI01. Next base: position 4,384 of record JBKOXV010000272.1, read on the forward strand.
TGGTCGAAGCCGACGTTGGTGACGACGGCCACCTGGCCGTCGGCCACGTTGGTGGCGTCCCACCGGCCAAGCATGCCCACCTCGAGCACCATGACGTCGACGGCGATGTCGGCGAACCAGCGGAACGCCATCGCCGTCACGATCTCGAACCACGACGGCCGCACGCCCGCCAGGACCTCCATGTCGGCGAGGGCGGCCACCTGCTCGGCGAACTCCTCGTCGGAGATGGGCTCGCCGTTGCGTGTCATGCGCTCGTTGATCCGCTCGAGGTGGGGACTCGTGTAGGTGCCTACCGTGAGCCCATGCGCCACGAGGAGGCGAGTGGCGATCTGCGCCGTCGAACCCTTGCCGTTGGTGCCCGTGATGTGGACGACCGGCGCCACATGCTGCGGCTCGCCCATGGCCGACATGAGCCGCTGCATGCGGTCGAGGGTGGGCGCCTCGGGACGGCCGGTACCCATGAGCCGTTCGAGGTTCACGTGTTCGTCAAGGTACGCCAAGGCGTCGGCGTAGTTCACGAACACCACATGCTACGTCCGCGGCGGGGACCGCCGGCGAAGCGCCAGGTTTGACGCAACGGACAGCCACCGCCCGGCCGGCTCGGCCGGCGGGCTCCACGCGGAACGGATTGTCGAGCGGAGCGAGCAGGAGCCGCCCGAAGCGCGCGTAGGGAGCGGAGGCCGGCGACGAAGAATCTACGACGCGGCGCGGCGAGGCCGGGTGACGCGGGCCGGCTCCCGCGGCAACAGCGTGGGGTTGACCTTCTTGCGGACGGTCTCCCCGTCGATCACGCAGCGGCCGACGTCGGACCGTCCGGGCAGGTCGTACATGGTGTTGAGCAGCACCTCTTCGAGGATGGCGCGCAGACCTCGGGCGCCGGTGCCCCGGAGCAGAGCCTGGTCGGCGACGGCCTCCAGGGCGTCTTCGGTGAACTCGAGCTCGACGTCCTCGAACTCGAAGAACTTGCGGTACTGCTTCACCAGGGCGTTCTTCGGCTCGACGAGGATCTTCACCAGCGCATCACGATCGAGGTTGGAGACCGCGCCGATGACCGGGAGGCGGCCGACGAACTCGGGGATGAGGCCGAACTTCAGCAGGTCTTCGGGCAACACCTGGACGAACAGTTCACCGGGGTCCTGCTCGTGGCGCGACCGGATCTGGGCCGAGAAGCCAACCCCCTTGACGCCGATGCGCGACTCGATGATCTTCTCGAGCCCGGCGAATGCACCACCGCAGATGAACAGGATGTTGGTGGTGTCGATCTGGATGAATTCTTGGTGCGGGTGCTTGCGGCCCCCTTGGGGCGGCACCGACGCCGTGGTGCCCTCCAGGATCTTGAGGAGCGCCTGCTGCACGCCCTCGCCCGACACGTCGCGGGTGATCGACGGGTTCTCGCTCTTGCGGGCGATCTTGTCGATCTCGTCGATGTAGATGATGCCGGTCTCGGCCTTCTTGACGTCGTAGTCGGCGGCCTGGATGAGCTTCAGGAGGATGTTCTCGACGTCCTCACCTACGTAGCCCGCCTCGGTGAGGGCGGTGGCGTCGGCGATGGCGAAGGGCACGTTGAGCATGCGGGCCAAGGTCTGGGCCAGCAGCGTCTTGCCGCAGCCGGTCGGCCCGAGGAGGAGGATGTTCGACTTGGCCAGCTCGACCTCGTCGTGATGGGACGGCCCGTGGGTGGTCTGGAACTGGATCCGCTTGTAGTGGTTGTAGACCGCCACCGAGAGGATCTTCTTGGCGGGGTCCTGGCCCACGACGTAGTCGTTGAGGAACTGGTAGATCTCCCGTGGCTTCGGCAGCTCGTCGAAGCGCAGCTCAGAGGTCTCGGACAGCTCCTCTTCGATGATCTCGTTGCAGAGATCGATGCACTCGTCGCAGATGTAGACGCCCGGTCCGGCGATGAGCTTCTTGACCTGCTTCTGCGACTTGCCACAGAAGGAGCACTTCAGCAGCTCCCCCGAGTCTCCGAACTTCGCCACGTCGATCCTCCCCCCGCCTACTGGATCGCACCGGTCGTGTCGACGGCGTTCCGAGCGACGATCACGTCGTCGATGATGCCATACTCCCGGGCCTCGTCGGCCGACATCACGAAGTCGCGGTCGGTGTCACGGTGCACCCGGTCGATGGGCTGTCCCGTGTGGCGGGACACGATCTCCTCGAGCAGGTCCCGCATCCTCAGGATCTCCTTGGCGGCGATCTCCAGGTCGGCGGCCTGGGCGTAGCCCGTGGCGCCGTAGGGCTGGTGGAGGAGGATGCGGGCGTGGGGCAGGGCGAGCCGCTTGCCCTTGGTGCCCGCCGCCAACAGCACGGCCGCCGCCGAGGCGGCGCCCCCGATGCAGATCGTGGCGATGTCGTTCTTGATGAACTGCATGGTGTCGTAGATCGCGAACAGCCCCGTGATGTCGCCGCCGGGGCTGTTGATGTAGATGTTGATGTCCTTGTCGGCGTTCTCCGACTCGAGGTGGATGAGTTGGGCGCAGATCAAGTTGGCGATCGTGTCGTCGATGGGCGTGCCCAAGAAGATGATGTTCTCCTTGAGCAGCTTGGAGTAGAGGTCGTAGGCGCGCTCGACCCCGCGGTTGGTCTGCTCGACCACCATCGGGATGGAGTAGTTGCGGATGGAAGTCACTCGGGAGTCTCCGTCTGGTTCTCGGCGTCGGCGGCGGCCTCAGCCGCCTCACTCGGCACGGCGTCGCCGGCAGCGGCGGCGATCTCTTCGTCTGGGATGAGCAGGGCGCGGTCGATCCTGCGGCCTTCGCCATCGACGATCTCCACGTGTTGGAGCAGCCACTCGACCGCCTTGCGCTTGCGGAGCTCGGCCCGCAGCTCGGGAACGGCGTCGCCCTTCTCGTAGGCCCGGCGCACCTGGGCCGGCTTCTGGTTCACCCGGGTGGCGATGCGGTCGTACTCGGCGGCGAGGTCGTCGTCGTCGACCTCGAGCTTCTCGGCGTCGGCGACGGCCCGCAGCGCCAGGTCGATCTTCACCGCTCGGGCGGCAGCTTCCTTCAGCCCTTCAGTGAGGCTCACCTGATCCTGCCCGGTGGCGGCGAGGTACTGCTCGAGACCGATGCCCTGGGCCTGCAGCTGCATCACGAAGCCCTCGGCCCGGCTCTGGAACTCGTTGTTGACGAGGGCGTCGGGCGGATCGTCGTCGACCAGCTCGGCCAAGGCGCCGCTGGTGCGCTCCACGAGCATCTGACGACCCTGGGCGATCCGCACGTCCTGCATCCGGCGGCGGACGTCGTCGCGCCACTCGGCGACCGTGTCGAACTCGCCGACGTTCTCGTCGACCCACGCGTCGTCCAGCTCGGGCAGCACGAGCTCCTGCACCTTCTTCACCGTGACCTCGAAGGCGGCGGGGGCCTCGGTGCCGCTCGGAGTGTCGTCGAAGCTCAGCTCGTCGCCGGCGGTGGCGCCGATCAGCTGCTCGTCGAAGCTCTCGGTGACCCAGCCGCGCCCGACCTCGTAGAGCCAGTCCTCGGCGTTGAGCCCGGGCACCGGTTCACCGTCGCGCTCGGCCGTGAGGTCGAGGGTGACGAAGTCGCCCCGGGCGGCGGGACGGTCGACGTCGGTGAGCTCGCCGTGCGAGCGGCGCTCTCCCTCGATGCGGCTGTCGACCTCCTCGTCGGTGACCTCGACGGCGGGCAACTCGACCCGCAGGCCGGCGTAGCCCGGCACGAAGACCTGGGGCCGAACCTCGACGGTGGCGTCGAAGGTGACGGGCCCGTCCTCCTGGCCGCCTTTGATGTCGACCTCGGGCGTGGCGATGATGTCGACGTCGTGCTCCCGGACGGCGCGGGCGAGGTACTGCGGGATGGCGTCGCGAAGGGCCTGCTCACGGGCGGGAGCCGTACCGAGCCGGGCCTCGAGGATCCGCCGCGGGGCCTTGCCCGGGCGGAACCCGGGGATTCGCACCTCGCGCGCGATCTTGCGGAAGGCGGCGTCGAGGTCGCGGTCGAATTCGGCCTCGTCCACCTCGACAGACAGCTTGACGAGCGTCCGCCCTGTGTCGCCCTCGGCCGCGTCGATCGGCTCCACCGTGCTCTTCATCAGGGGAGGCAGTGTATCGGCGCCGGTCGGCGGGACGCCGCCCGGACCAGCGTCGTCACCGGCCCGTTCTTAGGCGGCGCGGGCCACGTCGGGCACAATGGCGACCGTATGACGACCTGGAAGCCCCACTCGCTGGCCACGCCGCAGCCCGATCAGCTCGACCTCGACCGGGGCGACACGGTGCGGTCCACGGTGGAGCTACCGGGTGTACCGGTCGGAACGGCCGGGAAGGTCATCCTGGCCAACGGGTTCAACTGGCTCCGCTACCGGGTTCGCTTCGACAACGGTGTCGAGGTGGCCGACCTCGACGGCCGCCACCTCGAGCCCACCGGCCGGGCGGCCAAGCGGCTGGCGAAGCGCCAGGGCCGCTGAGACCGCCTCGGCAGTCGTCGGCGTGCCTTCCTCCGAACCAGGCACCCCACGGTGCGAATTCCGCACGATCACGTGACCAGTTCCGAGGCAGGCACGAAAGGCCGCCCCCGGGCCGCGCTCGCCCGGTCGATAGGCTGGCCACCCGGACCGGGGAGTGGCGCAGCGGAAGCGCACCTGCTTTGGGTGCAGGAGGTCGGGGGTTCGAATCCCCCCTCCCCGACCAGTCTTACCTGGGATGATGTGGTCTGACCCTCGTCGCTGAAGCGACCATGTATCAGCGAGGTATCAGGGGTGAGGCCATGGGGTGGAAGGCCAGCGGTCGCCGCGGCGGACGTGCAGGGCCACAGCCCGGACATGCTCATCGAGACGTACGCCCACGTGCTGCCCGACTCGATGGCGGCAGTTGCTGGCGTATCGGGAGTCGGCGGCGCCGATCGACGGGCTCCTGAACTCCGTGTGGCACGGCGAAGGGGCCTGCTGGTAGCAACCGCGGTCTCCCACTCGAACCGCGGTGCGTCTGGGCACCTTCAGGCAGACGCCCAACAGATGACAGGCGTCCGGACGCTGCCTCCTGGCTCACCGCTGGAGGCGAGTTTGTGTACTTAGTTGGACCGGGCGACGCCTTCATACATGTAGCTCGGCGTCTTGGGCCCCCGGAAGTAGAAGTTCTCGAGGGCGACGATGGTGAAGCCGGCGGCGGTGAGCAGTTCGCTGATCGGGCGGTCGAAGTGGCAGCCACCGCAGATCCGCTTCTGAAGTGGGGTAAGTCGGTGCTGCCAGACAGCGACCTTGGGATCGGGCGACAGGCCGTGTTCTAGGAAGTGCAATTGTCCGCCCGTTCGCAGGACGCGTGCGAGCTCGCGTAGCGCTCCGATGACATCGGGGATGGTGCACAGGGTGAAGGTGGTGACGGCGGCGTCGGCGCAGTCGTTCGGCAGCGTGAGGTGCTGGCCGTCGAGGCCGACGAAGTCGACGTGGATGGTGCTCCCCGCGATGCGGGGCTCAGCGAGGCGACGGGCGACAATGGAGGGTTCGACGGCCATGATCCGCTCGACATCGGCCGGGTAGTGGGCGAGATTGTGGCCGGAGCCGAAGCCGATCTCGATGACTTGACCCTGGACGTCGGCGACGGCCCGGCGTCGAGCGTCGGTGAACTCGCGTCGGCCGCACGCCATGTCGACGACGCGTGGCAGCAGGAGCTCACGCCAGAACGCCACTAACGACCGCTCTCGCTGGTACGGACAGCGTTCGGGCGCCTACCAACGAGAAGCGACCGGCGGAGCACGCCATCCTCGACGGCCCGCAGTTGGATGCGACGTGCTCTCTGGCGTTGCTCCACTTCGTCGGCGCCGAGGAGGTCGGCGAGGGCGTCGTGGTGGCGGTCCCATTGGTCGATCCACGCGGCGGCGACGGCCGCGAAATCAGCGGTGAAGTCGATTTCGTCGATCTCGACGAACCCGGCGTGTTCGAGCAGCACTCGGTTGGGGAGGTGGGAGGCGACAGCGACGGGGCCGTCGCGGTGGGCACGGCGACGCAGTTTCGCGTCGAGTCCGGGTGTGGGGTGGATGGTGAAGAAGGCGGTCCGTCCGCCAGGTCGGAGGAGGTTTCGGGATGCTCTCAGCACGGAGAGCTTGGCTCGCAGTCAACACAGGACGTCGGTGTGGACGACGGCGTCGAACATGCACGCCCGCAGCGGCAGGGCACGGGCGCTGGCGACTAGCGCGGTCACCCGGTCGTTGACGCGTTCGGCAGCCGTGCGGCTGAGGGCGTGGCGGAGGCCTTCGACGGGAACATCGGTGAGCACGACGCGGCAGCCGGTGCGGACCGCCAGGTACAGGCCGGGCCAGCCGCGTCCGGCACCGAGATCGAGGAGCCGCACGCCGGCGCCGAGGTGGAGGCGGTCGGCGAGGTGGTCGGCCTGTTGCGTGGTGGTGTAGCCGTTGGCGCCCCAGTCGCCGCCGATCACTACCTGCTCGACGCGCGTTACGACGTCGGTGCGGTCCTCTCGGTAGCGGTCGGCAAAACGCTGGCGGGTGTCACGTTCCTCACGGGTGACCATGCGATCTCCGTTGATGTGGTTGGACAAGACCGGGTTCGTGCCGGGCTGAACTCCTCGCTCCGAATGTGGACATCGTCATCGACTGCGCCAACCCGGAGGGTTTGGCGGTGTTCTGGGCGGCGGCGCTCGGCTATTGGGCGGTCGGGTTCGGCGAGCCGTACTTCTTGTTGCTGCCAGCCGAGCGGTCGTATCCGCCCGTGATCCTGCAACGGGTCCCAGAACCAAAAGTCGGTAAGGCCCGTATCCACTTCGACCGGCGCGTGGCGGACGTCCAAGCCGAAGTGCGTCGCCTCGAGGCACTGGGGGCCCCGCCGGATCGACGTCGGCCACGGCGACGACGTGGCCTGGGTACCAATGGCCGATTCGGAAGCAACGAGTTCTGCGTCTGCCCGGGCGCGCCACTCAACGTCTGACGACACGCGAATGACCGCGTCGCCGGCGCTCACCGAGTGCGGCGGGCGAGAAAGGGATAGCCATACACGTCGTAGGCGCGGGCCTTGTCCTCGCCTCCGGCGCCGCCGAAGGTGTCGACGGCCGGACCGACGCGAACGTCGAGGAAGCCGACATCTTCGAGCATCTTCTGCCAGCCCGCACGGGGCAGCCCTCCCGCGATTCAACCGCTCCACAAGTCGATGTCGCGCAACGCTTCCGGTGGCACGGGCCGGCCGGTGGCGATGTCGGCGAACTGCAGCCACCCGCCGGGCTTGAGGACCCGGCGAATCTCCTCGAACACCTTGCGCTTGTCCGCGCACAGGTTGATGACCCCGTTGGAGATGACGACGTCGGCCCAGCCGTCATCGACGGGAAGGGCCTCGGCAAATCCCTCCCGGAACTCCACGTGAGTCAAAGCGAGGCTGTGCGCCACAACCTGCGACTTAGCGAGCATCGCCGGCGTCATATCCACGCCGACGACCCGACCCTGGTCGCCGACCAACGACGCGGCCACGAACGAGTCGAACCCCGCGCCCGAGCCGACGTCAACCACGTGCTCGCCGAGCTCAAGGGGGCGCAGCGAGAACGGGTTGGCGACCCCGGCGAACGATTCGACCGCCCGCTCGGGCAACGCATCGACGATTGTCGCGTCGTAACCGAGAAGGGACGCGAGGGCCCGGCCGGTGTGGAAGTGGTACGAGCCGCCAGGGTCCGCGGCGACTCGGCGGTACTTCTCACGCACCGCGGCGCGCAGCGCCGACACGTCCGGAAGGACCTCGCTTGTGTCGCCGTCGGACCTCGGGGTCGCGTGCTCGTCGATCGTCATCGGTTGCCTCCGTTGGCAAGATCCGGAGCCGGTCAAGGCGGGAGAGTTGACAGGCTCGTTCATGTTGTCGCTCCGCCGGCCACGGTTGTGACGGGCAGGCCTGCCCGCTGCCATTCGGGGAAGCCGTCCTCGAGCCGGCGGGCGCGCCGGCCCCGGCGGCGCAGCAGCCGGACAGCATCGTCGGCGAACACGCAGTAGGGCCCCCGGCAGTAGGCGACGACGTCGACGTCGGCCGGCAGGCGGCGAACCTGGTGGACGAGACGGTCGATCGGGATCGAGATCGCTCCGGCGATGTGCCCGGCGCCGTACTCGGCTTCGGGACGCACGTCGACCACGATCAGATCACCATCGTGCAGACGCCGGACGAGCTCATCACGGTGGATCACGTCGAGCTCGTCGCGGTGGCCGAGATAGGCGGCTGCGAGAGCGTCCAGCGAGGCGTAGTGGGTGGCCGCGACCTGGCGCAGCGCCGCCCATAGGTCGGCGACGTGGAGTGACGCCAGCCGGTAGTAGATACGGGTGCCTTCCCGGCGGGTCGCCACTAGCCCAGCCGCCGCACACGCGCGCAGGTGGAATGAGGTGTTGGCGACGCTTTGGTCGATCTCGGCGGCGATCTCCTCGACGTGACGCTCACCTTGGGCGAGGACGTCGATGATTTCGGCTCGCCGCCCGTTGCCCAGGGCCTTGGCCACTTCGGCGAACCCGTCGTAAAGCGCATCCTTCGCGGCCCGGTCACCCATGGGTGCTCCTTGTTCAAAGAACTGCTTGACAAGATACTGCAGGAGCGTCGACTATTCAAGCATTGCTTTGAGGAGAGCATGGATGCGTGTGCACGACTTCGTCGACGAAGGCCTCGGCCACTCGTCCTACCTGGTGGACCTGGGCGACGGGGCCGCCGCGCTGGTCGATCCGCCGCGCTTCCCGGCGCCCCACGAGCACCTCGCGCAGCGGTTAGGACTGCGGCTGGCCTGGACGCTGGACACGCACTCCCATGCCGACTACGTGACCGGCAGTCCTTCCTTCGCCGCCCGCACGGACGCGGTGTTCGTCGCGCCCGCCGCGTCGCGCCTGGCGTCGCCGCACCGCCCAGTCGTCGACGGCGACTCGGTCGCCCTAGCCGACTCGCTGGAGCTCGAGGCGGTGGCTACGCCAGGGCATACCCCCGATCACCACGCCTACATCCTGCATCGCTCGGGTCGCCCGGTGGCCGTGTTCACCGGTGGGTCACTGATGGTCGGCACGGTCGGGCGCACCGACCTGTGCGGCTCCGAGCGCACCGAGCCCCTCGCTCACCAGATGTTCCATTCGCTGCGGCGGTTCGACGAGCTCCCGGGTGACGTCGCCGTCTACCCGACCCACGGCGCCGGGTCGTTCTGTTCGGCGCCCGGCGGCTCGGCGCGGACGAGCACGCTGGCCCGCGAGCGGGCCGGCAACCCGCTGCTCGCCATCGGCAGCGAGGACGAGTTCGTCGAGCGGCTCCTCGCCGGGTTCGGCACCTTCCCTGCCTATTTCACTCGGCTCCCCGAGCTGAACCGGCTCGGCCCCCGCAACTACGCGCAGCTCCCCCGCCTCGAGCGGCTCACGGCCGACGACGTCGAACGGCACCTCGCGGCCGGTAGCGTCGTCGTCGACGCTCGCCCGGCAGCCCGTTTCGCCGCCGGCCACATCGCCGGTTCGATGGCCAACACGCTGCGCCCCGTGTTCGCGAGCTGGCTCGGCTGGCTCGTCGACGCCGATCGACCACTCGCATTCGTCCTCGACGACGACCAAGACCGATGCGACCTCGTCCGCCAATGCCTCGACATTGGCCACGAACGTCTGGTCGGCGAGCTGGCCGGCGGCATCGACGCCTGGCGGGCCAGCGGCTGGACCCTCAACACGATTGCCATCATCGAGCCAACCGGCCTGAACGGTCAGGTCCTCGACGTCCGCCAGGCCGACGAGTACACGGCCGGCCACGTCCCCGGCGCCCGCCATATCGAGCTCGGCGCCATCCCCACCACCCCACTCCCCGATGAACCGATCACCGTGATGTGCGGCCACGGGGAGCGAGCGATGACCGCCGCCAGCCTCCTCACCGCCCGCGGCCACACCCACATCACCGTGCTCGACGGCGGACCCCACACGTGGG
>JBKOXV010000043.1:0-4413 GCA_046725105.1 bacterium
CTCCCTCGCCTGGCGGCGTCGCTCGTCCACGACCACATGGCGGGCGATCCCGAAGAGCCACCCCACCGGCTCGCCGCGTGCCCGCCGGTACGCCCCGGCCGACTCGATCGCGGCGACGAACACGTCCGCGGTCAGGTCGGCGGCGAGATAGGGATCCTCCACCCGGCGCGCCACGAACCGCTCCACCGTCTCGACGTGCTCGCGGTAGAAGCGCTCGAACGCCTCGGGATCGGACGCGATCTCCGCAAACCCCCGGCCGCTCCGCGGTCCGCCCACCGCACCACCTCCCGTCCTCGCTTTCCTCCACTCTTCGTCGGAGGAGCGCCGCGCGTTACATGATGAGCCGAGCGACCCTCCTCAGGTGGCGGAGCGTCGTGGCGGGTGCAAGAGGAACGCGTAGACACCGCACATCGCCAGACCGAGGACGAGCAGTGCGGGAGCGAGCGCTCGCGCATCGAAGGCGTCGATGGTGATCCCGATGGCGGCTGGGATGAGGGCGCTGCCGATGGCCGAGGCCGCGACCTGAAGGCTGACGGTTCGCGTCGTGCGGTGGGCGTCGCGGGTGTCCGACCGCTGTGCGGTGGTGAGGGTGAAGAGCGGGAAGATCGGGGCGGCCGCCAGGCCGAGCGTCATCATCCCGACGACGGCGAGCCAGCCCGATGCGGGCGCCGCCATGAGCGCGGCGCCGAATGCCACGCCGCCGACGGCAGCCGCCAGGACGCGGGTTGGGCCGAGCCGTTCGGCGATCGGGCCGAGCACGGCCCGTCCGAGGAACATCGTCGCCCAGTAGGCCGAGACCGCCACGCCGGCCAGGGCGTCAGGGAGACCGCGTCCGGCGGTCAGGAAGACGTAGCCCCAGATGCCCGCGCCGGACTCGATGCCGGTCTCGACGGCGGAGAAGGCCAGGGCGCCGAGGACGGGCACCGCCCGCCGCCGCTGACGTGGGATCGGCGCCGCCGGGCGCGGCGGCGCCTCCCAGGCGCGGCGAGCCCTGGTGAACACCAGGCCGAGGACCGCGATCACGGCGGCCATGGCCGCGAACGTCCAACGCCAGCCGAGCCCGCCGCTGAGCATCGCGGTGACCAAAAGCGGTCCCAGGGTCGCGCCGAGACCGTAGCTGGCGTGCATCCAGTTGATCTGTCGCGCGCCGAAGTGGCCGGCGGCGTGCGCGTTGAGCGCAGCGTCGACCGCCCCGAAACCGAGCCCGAAGAGCACGATCCCGAGGGCGAAGGCCCACAGCGACGGCGCCAGCGCCTCCTCCGCCAGCGCCACGGCGACGAGCATGGTGCCGGCGGCGAGCAGGGGCCCGACGCGAACGCGAGCCAGGATGTGCCCGGTGGCCGCGCTGGCGACGACCGATGCGGCAACGCCGACCGCCAGGAGGGCGCCGAGGGCGCCGATCGGTTCGTCGAAGCTGATCCGAATCGACGGCCAGAGCAGGCCGAGGGTCGAGCCAGGGAGCGCGACGCCGACGTACGCCAGGCTGGCGAGCAGAAGCGACGGCACGGAGAGACTCCTCCCGGTTGCTGAGGGAGGCCCGCGCTCCGGCGACGCGATGACCCGGCGCGCCGAAGCAGGTCGAGCCGGGTAGCTCGCTGTGCCGCTACATCGAGAGCAGCACGCGATGACAGGTCAGTCGCTGACCTACGGCGTCAACGCGTGCTTGGTTGCCCCGGCATCTCAGCTCCGAACGGTCTCATCTGCCACCGCGCACGATACGCGTCCCGGCCTCTCGGCGAGCATGCGGATGAGCTCCCGTGCCTGCGGTCTATGGTTCTGCCAACAGCGGCGAGGGGATCCGACGATGGCGGAGTACGTACAGCTCGGTGCGGTGAAGACCTGGTACGACGAGCACGGCTCGGGTGACCCGCTGGTGCTGATGCACGGCGGCCTGGTCGACGCGCGGTTCTTCGCGCCGAACCTCGGCGCGCTCGCCGAGCGGTTCCACGTCTACACGCCCGAACGGCGCGGACACGGGCACACCCCGGTCGTGCCCGGGCCGATCACGTACCAGCTGATGGCGGACGACACGATCGCGTTCCTCGAGGCGGTGGTCGGCGAGCCGGTGGACCTGGTGGGGCATAGCGACGGGGCGTTCGTCGCGATGCTGGTGGCGATGCAGCGTCCGGAGCTGGTGAAGCGGCTCGTCATGATCAGCGGCGGTTTCAGCAAGAGCGGCGAGGCGGCGCCGGACATGGAGTGGGACGTCGAGGAGCTCGCGCGGTTCCTCGGCCCCGCCTACGGCGAGGTGTCCCCGGACGGCCAGGAACACTTCACGGTGGTGGCGACCAAGATCGGCGAGATGGCCGCTGTCGAGCCGAACCTGCAGGCAGCCGACCTCGCCAAGGTGACGCAGCGGACGCTCGCAGTGTTCTCCGATGACGACCTCGTGACCATGACGCACGCCGTCGAGATGTACGAGGCGCTGCCGAACGCGGAGTTCGCGGTCGTGCCGGGCACCTCACACTTCCTCACCCAGGAGAAGCCGCACCTGGTGAACCAGCTGGTGCTCGACTTCCTGACCAACGACCCGGTGCAGACGGTGGCACCGATCAGGCGCGCTCAGCCGCCGAGCTGAACGACCTCAGAGTGCGACACCAATCCCCTCGAAGTGCTCATTCAAAGGCGACGTTTACATTCTTCACCTGTGTGTACGACAGGAGCTCCTCGATGTCTTCGTCGCGCCCCCAAGCCGCTGCCCTTATAGCCCCCGAATGGCGTGCCCAGGAAATGGCGGCCGCTGTCGTTCACCCATACGAAACCAGCCTCGACGTGGCCTCCGCCGGATCCTATGCGGCCAAAATCACCAATGCCGACCTCGAGGCCGGCAGCTGTCACCCGCTTCTCCTGCCGGCGTTCTCGACGGCACGTTGCGAGTTGATCGTCGACGGGAGCGCCAGCGAGCGGCTGCAGAAGGTCGAGCGGGTGGTCCAAAATCGTTTGGCGCTGGAGACGCTCCGGGTGTGCTGGGCCAGCCACGAACCGGGCTACAACTGCGGCCGCTGTTTCAAGTGTGTTCGGATGATGCTCGATCTCGCTGGGGATCGATGCCCTCGGGGTTTGCCCACGCTTCCCGATGTCCTCGATCCATCCACGCTGTCGGGGGTTGCGGCGTTGTTCGCGCGTGACACGGACATGATGGATGACAGATACGCTCGCCTCGCCGAGCGCGGAGCGGACCCTCAGATTCTCGGCGCGTTGCGGCACGGCATAGAGCGGATGCGGCGATCATGGCGCCGCCGCGAGCGAGCCCTCGACACGATTCGCCAAGCGATCCCACCCGACGCGCCCTTCGCGCTGTTCGACGAGGACGATCTCCGCTACGACGTCGCCCGGACGCATGCCAACGTGCGACCGTTCCCCGAGCGCAACGGTTTCTTCAACGGCCTGCCGGTCGACGACGGCGCCGCCATCGACGAGCTGCGACGCGCCCTACGCACCTGGCGCCGCCAGCCTGGTGGTGTGGAAGAACGCCTTCTGGGCCTGGACCACTACCGGGGACTGGGTGACCTGCTCGACGACGAGTGCCGGGTGCTGGCCTCGACCCCCGAGGTGAAGGTGTACGCATTATCCGGTGCCGGATGAGCTCGACCCGGGTGGTGGTGGCCCCTATCTCGGTGGCCATGTTCCCCGAGGGTGGCGGCCACTTCTGGGCTTTCCTCCAGTGGATCCGCGGCCTCGAGCGCAACGGCTGCGACGTGCACTGGCTCGAGTGCCTGGAGCCCCGGTATCAGCGCCAGCCGAACCCCGCCGCGGTGCGCACCTTCCTCGCCAACGTGGAGCGCGTGGGGATGTCCGGCCGGGTCCTGATCTACCAGCAGCACGACGACGACAGCATCGACTTCGTCAACACCGACACAACCCGCGCCCTGCAGGTGCTCGGCAGCGCCGACTTGTTCCTGGACTTCAAGTACAACACCAGCGAAGCGATCCTCGAACGGGTACGACGCAGCGCCCTCATCGACATCGACCCCGGCCTGCTGCAGTTCTGGTTGTCCAACGAACAGATCACCGTCTCCCCCCACGACCGGTACTTCACCACCGGCGAGCACGTCGGCACCGAGCGGGTTCCCTCGTGCGGGCTCGCCTGGCAACAGATCCGGCCGGCGGTCGACACCGTCTCCTGGCCCTTCGATCGGAGCCCCCGTCGAGACGCGCTCACGACGGTCACGAACTGGTTCGGCGAGTGGTTGACCGACGGCGGGGATTTCCTGCTCGACAACAGCAAGCGGGTGGAGTTCCTGAGAATGGTCGAGCTTCCTCGTCGCACCGAGCAGCCGCTCGAGCTGGCGGTCTGCTTCGGCACCAACCCCGAGGACGAGCACGACAGGGCGCAGCTGCGGGAGAACGGCTGGTTGATCCGCCACTCCTACGAGGTGTCTCGCGACCCATTCATGTATCGCGACTACATCG
>JBKOXV010000159.1:0-10381 GCA_046725105.1 bacterium
CCCCGGTGGCACGTTCGCCGCCCTGGGACCAGTAGTCCCACCGCACCACGCCGCATTCGGAGCACGCATCACCCGCCGCGCCGTTGCACTCGCCCGCGACCGCATCGACCCGGCCGATCAGGTCACTGACTGCGACGAGCACGAACTCCTCCTACTGCTCCTCGCAGACCGCGAGCTCGCCCACAGCTTCACCGCCCGGCTACTCCTACCGCTTGCGGCGAAGGCCGAACTGATCCACACCCTCGCCGTCTGGCTGCGCCACCAAGGTCGAGCCAAGTCCGCCGCCGCCGAGCTCGGCGTCCACCAGAACACCGTGAGCTACCGCGTCGAGCGGCTCCGAGAGCTCCTCGGCGACATCGTCGACGACCCCGACCGCCGCCTCGAACTCGCCGTCGCCGCGCACATCCACGAACACCTCAGGTGCGACACCGACGAGACGCCTTCTTCCAAGCGATAGGCGCTCGACGCCGAGGCTCGTCGGGTGTTGGCGGTCGGGTAGTCCGCCGCACGCCGACGCCGGTTGGTAGAGCGCTCTACGAACACGCGAAATCTGACGGATACGACGGACGAACTTGGTGACGCGGCCGCAGGTCACGGCACGTGCCGGGCGCGGCGACACCGAAGTTGCGATGTTGCCAAGGTGAGGGTCGCGATTTCGAATCCCGTCGTCCGCTCCAGTGTGATGTCGCGAGACATGGCGGGCGCGTCAGACCGCGTCCAAGGCAGGGGCACGGTTCCTCCACGAGCGCGACCGGCGCTCGATGTTGAGCAACTGGCGTCGGGCCCCGCTCAGTTGCTGATCTTTGCCGGTTCGAAGGGTCGGACGATTCCGGGCGGGAGCGGGCCGGTGGCGGGTGGCTTGTGACCCCACGTACTCGTGGCGTTGTAGCGGTCGATCGTCCAGGTGTCGTCGTCGACAAGCCGTCCACCTGTGCCGTATTCGATCTCGAACCCGGATGGCGTGCGGACATAGAACGAGGTCATGTGGTCGTTTGTATGGCGGCCGAGTGACATCGCGAGGGGGATCTCCCGCTCGTTGACGATGTCGAGCGCAGCGCCGACGTCGTCGATGCTTCGCACCTCCAGCATGAGGTGGTGAATGCCGACCATGCCGGGTACGGCGCCCAATGCGAGCGTGTGGTGGCGCGCGGCGCGGCCGGGGCAGTGGAGGAATCGCAGCGTAAAGCCGGCTTCGATGGTGTCGGAGACTTTGAACCCGAGCGTCGTCGTGTAGAACTGCTCGGCCGCGGCGAGGTCGGGGACGATGAGCACGGCGTGACCGAGGCCTTGTGCGCTGGTGACGAAGCCCGACATCGGTCGGCTCGGCCGGAACGGCGGGCCGGTCTCGACATGGGTCACGAGCTGATGGTGGAAACCGAACGGGTCGGTGAAGCTGGCGACCTCCTCTCGCGTGACGGGCAGGCCGGCTGCTTCGACCGCAGCGACGGTGGCGTCGAGGTCGTCGACCAGCCAGCCGAGGTAGGCCAGCTCGTCGGTAGAACCAGGGTGGATGACGATCCGGGCGGCGGCGTCGTCGACACGTAGCCGCACGGCGCCGTCGGGTCCGTCACTGGCGAGCTCGGCGCCGAGGACGTCGGGTCCGAACGTGCGCCACTGGTCGGCGTTGGGCGAGACGAAGCCGATGTAACCGAGCGCTGTGATCATGGTGTTCCTTCCTTGAGGAGATCGAGGGCGACGTCGACGATGAGATCTTCCTGCCCGCCCACCATGCGCCGACGTCCGACTTCGAGGAGCAGATCGACGGTCGGGACCTGGTACCGCTCGCTGGCGCGCTCGGCGTGACGAAGGAAGCTCGAGTACACGCCTGCGTAGCCGAGCGCGAGGGTCTCGCGGTCGACGCGGACGGGCCGGTCCTGGAGCGGCCGGACGAGATCGTCGGCGGCGTCCATGAGCGCGATGAGGTCGCACCCGTGTTTCCACCCCAAACGGCTCGCGGCGGCGATGAACACCTCGAGCGGCGCATTGCCGGCCCCGGCGCCCATGCCTGCAAGTGAGGCGTCGACGCGGGTGCAGCCGTGTTCGACGGCGACGATCGAGTTGGCCACGCCGAGCGACAGGTTGTGGTGGGCGTGGATGCCGAGTTCGGTGCGTGGGTCCAGCACCTGGCGGAAGGCGTCGAAGCGTTCCGCGATGTCGTTCATGGTGAGCGCACCGCCGGAGTCCACGACGTACACGCAGGTGGCGCCGTAGCTCTCCATGAGCTGCGCTTGCTGCGCGAGCGCTACGGGGGCGGTCATGTGCGACATCATCAGGAACCCGATGGTGTCCATGCCGAGATCGCGAGCGGCCGCGATGTGCTGCGCGGAGATGTCGGCTTCGGTGCAATGGGTCGCGACGCGCACGACCGTCGCGCCAGCTGCGCGCGCATCGCGGAGGTCGTGCACGGTGCCGATCCCGGGTAGCAGCAACGTCGCGACCCTCGCGCTCGTCACTGTGGCGGCGACGGCTTCGATCCATTCCAGGTCGGTGTAAGCACCGAACCCGTAGACGCATGACGAGCCGCCGAGACCGTCGCCGTGCGCGACCTCGATCGAGTCGACGCCCGCTGCGTCCAGCGCGCGGGCGATGAGGACGGCTTGGTCGACGGTGTACTGGTGGCGGATGGCGTGCATACCGTCGCGCAATGTGACGTCGCTGATGTAGAGGTTCATGACGCCAGCCGTTCGGCCGCGGCGAGCGCGGCGGAGGTCATGATGTCGAGATTCCCGGCGTAGGCGGGTAGGTAGTGAGCGGCGCCGGTGACCTCGAGGAACACCGTGACCCGCGTGCCCCAGAACTTGCCGGTCTCCGGGATGTGCAGCGCGCGGTCGGGGGTGAACGTCTCGAACTGCACACGTTGCTTGAGCTTGTAGCCCGGAACGTAGGCGCGGACGCGCTCGACCATGTCGATGACGGACTGTTCGATCGCGTCGTGGTCGCAATCGCCATCGATGAGGCAGTACACGGTGTTGCGCATGAGCAGCGGCGGTTCGGCCGGGTTGAGGACGATCACCGCCTTGCCGCGGGCGGCGCCTCCGACGACCTCGAGAGCACGAGCGGTGGTCTCGGTGAACTCGTCGATGTTCGCTCGGGTCCCGGGCCCGGCCGACTTGGACGCGATGGACGACACGATCTCGGCGTAGCTCACGATCGCAACCTGGTTGACCGCGGCGACGATGGGCACGGTCGCCTGGCCGCCGCAGGTGACCATGTTCAGGTTGGTGGCGTCGAGGTGCCGGTCGAGGTTGACGACCGGGACGCAGTAGGGGCCGATCGCGGCCGGGGTGAGGTCGAGGACACGAACGCCAGTTGGCGCGAGCGCAGCCCAGTTGGCGCGGTGCGCGACGGCCGACGTGGCGTCGAAGACGAGGTCGATGTCGGCGAACCCGTCAAGCGCGAGGAGACCCCCGATGCCGTCAGCGGTTGTCGGCACACCCATTCGCTGTGCGCGGCGGAGTCCGTCGGAGTCCGGATCGATGCCGACCATGGCGCCCATCTCGAGCTTCTCGGACCCACGGAGGACCTTGATCATGAGGTCGGTGCCGATGTTGCCGCTGCCGACGATGGCGACCTTCATACCGGTGTCCCACGCAATGTGCGTACCGCGCCCACGCCTTGGATCGTCGCTTCGATGACGTCGCCGGGGTTCAGGTCGACCATCGGACCGAGCGCGCCGGTCATGACGACGTCACCCGGCTGCAGGGGGGTGCCTTCGGCGACCATCCGCCGAGCGAGCCACAACGCCGCGTTGTACGGGTGTCCGAGACACGCCGCGCCCGAACCGGTAGAAGCCACAGCACTGTTCACGGTGAGGGTCATCGCAGCGTCGCGGAGCTCGACCGTTTCGGGCCGGATCGGGGTCGTGCCGAGCACGAACATCCCGCTCGATGCGTTGTCGGCAATCGTGTCGAGGATGGTGATGTCCCACCCGACGATCCGGGACCCGACAACTTCGAGCGCAGGGAGCAGATGGTCGACGGCCGCGGCGAGCTGGTCGACGGTCAGGTCCTCGTCGTCCAGCGGGCGGTTCAACACGAGCGCGACTTCGGCCTCGATGCGGGGCTGGAGCACGGCGCGGTACGGCACCATGTCGCCGTCGTCGAGGCGCATGTCGTCGAACAGCGCGCCGAAGTCGGGCTGGTCCACACCCAGCTGGCGCTGCACGGCTTCCGAGGTGAGACCGATCTTGCGGCCCACGACTCGTCGACCCTGCCCCGTCCAGTGATCCGTGTTGCGCTGTTGCACGCGGTATGCCGCGTCGATGCCGCCGATCTCCAACCGGTCACGCACGGGCTTGATCGGCGCGTAGGCGTCGTAGGCGGCGCGCAGGTCGGCAGCAACCGCGTCGATCGTGGGCTGGTCGACGGCTCCGGTCATGACGGCATCGCCGCTTCTGCTTCGCGTCGGCCGCGCACGCCGATGCCGCCGTCGCAGTTGTGCACTGAACCGGTGACCGTCAGGGAGTTCTCGCGCGATGCCAGCAGCACGTAGTGCCCGGTGTAATCGGCTGGCGCGATGGCGCGCTCCAGCGGCGAGAACCGCTCCATGATCTGGTCGACCGGCATCGAGGACCACGAAGTGTCGGATAGCCCGAGGGCCCGTGGGCCGCGGAGGTCGGTGGGCATCCCACCGGGAGCGACACCGTTGACTCGGACGTCGGGGGCGAGCTCGTAGGCGAGTTGCTTGATCAGGCCCATGACGGCGTGCTTCGACGCGACGTAGAGCGGTCCGCCGCCGCCGGGCCAGAAGCCCGCGTTCGAGACCGTGAAGATCATGGCGCCGCTGGTCTTCTGGAGTTCCGGCACCGCGGCCTTGGCGCCGAGGAGGTAGCCCTTCACGTTGAGGGCAAAGATCTCGTCGAACGCATCGGTGATCTTGTCGTCGGGAAGCGCGAGCAGCGACGTGCCGTAGTCCCAGAGGCCGGCGTTGCCGACGAAGACGTCGAGCCGGCCGAAGGCGTGGACCGCGTCGGCGACCGCTCGCTGGTTGTCGGCTAGCCGTGTGGCGTCGCCGACGGTGACGATCACGTCGCCGAGGTCGTCGACCAACGCCGCGGCTTTGGCCTCGTTGATCTCGAGCACCGCGACCTGCGCGCCTTCGTCGACGAACCGTTCGACGACCGCCCGGCCGAGTCCCGACCCGGCGCCGGTCACGAGCACTGCGGTGTCTTTGAGCCATCCCATGGCACGAGCGTGCTCCTTCAGGCCTCCCGCTGGGAAGCGGCACGGCCCGCTGAGCGGGACAGCCCACCAGTTTCGCTACTCATCAGTTGCGTTACTCGGGGGTTGTGTTACAACCGTCGAACACCGACCATTCGGGGGGAAGCGATGGTCCAAACCGTTACGAGGCCGGCGTCTCGGGGTGGACGGCCCCGCGACCCGCAAGTCGACGCCGCCATCGTCGACGCGGTGCTCGCCGTGCTCGCCGACGTGCCGTACAGCAAGATGCGCATGGACGACGTCGCGCAGCGCGCCGGTGTGGCCAAGACGACGCTCTACCGCCGCTATCCGTCCAAGGTTGCCCTTGTGCGAGCCACGTTGGAGCAGTACCTGACGCGGTTCACGTTCCTGGACTCATCCGATGTCGAGGCCGTGCTGTTCGACATCACCAGACAGCAGGTCGACGAGTTCGCGACCGGTGCACCCGGCGCGGCGCTGTCCAACGTGTGCGCGGAGGCCAACCACAACCCGGAGCTGGCGGCGGTCGTCCGCCAGGCGTTCCGCGCCAAGCGCACGGAGCTGGCCCGGGTCCTGCGTCGCGGCATCGCCGACGGACAGTTGCGCGCCGACCTCGACATCGAGTTGATGGTGGACCTCCTGCTCGCCGTGTTTCCCTACCGTCTGCTCGTATCCGGGGAGCCAGTGCCTCGGGATCTGGCGGCGCGCCTGCCTCGTGCGCTGCTCGACGGGGCCCGGCCATGACCGCCGTCGACCTTCCGCCGCCGACTCGACTCGACACGTCGATCGGCAAGGCGATGGCGTTGCTTGACGCGTTCACTGCCGACGTGCCTTCGCTCGGGGCCAGCGAGCTGGCCCGTCGCGCCGGTGTCCCGAAGTCGACCACCCACAGGCTGCTCGCGTTCTTGGAGGCGAATGGCTACGTCGAGCGGACCGGTACGAGCTACCGGCTCGGCCAACGCCTCTTCGAGCTCGGCAATCACATCGCGTTCTGCCGTCCCCGAGGCCTGCGCGATGTGGCATTGCCCTACTTGACCGACCTGTACGAGCGCTCACACCAGGTCGTCCACCTCGCGGTGCTCGACGGGACCGATGTCCTCTACCTCGAGAAGCTGTTCGGTCACCGTCACGTCCGCACCCCGTCCTACGTTGGCGGCCGCGTCCCCGCGACGTGCTGCGCGCTCGGCAAGGCCCTACTCGCCTTCGGCGATGACACCGCCGTCGCTGCCGCCATCGCGTCCGGACTTCGACCCCTCACCCCCTACACACTCGCCAACGAAACGTTGTTCCGCTCCGAGCTCGCGCGCGTCCACCACGAAGGCGTCGCCTATGACCGCGAAGAAGTCGCGGTCGGCCTCACCTGCGTCGCTGCGCCCATTCTCAAGCACGGTCACGCCGTCGCCGCGGTGTCGGTGGCGGGACCGACCGGCGCGTTCGACCCCACCCAGCACGCCGCGGGGGTGCGCCGTGCCGCCAACGGCATCGCCGCCGACTACCACCCATGAGCGCGACCGTCCCACTCAACGGGACCAGTCGCTTCCCTGCGACCGACGAAGGTTCGGATACTGCGAGGGTGAGCAACGAACTGACCGAAGCCGCCACCAGCCGCGACATCCAAACCAAGAAGTGGCGTTTCCATTTCAACGATGCCGGCGCCGGCCATCCCCTCGTGTTCCTGCATGGCAGCGGACCGGGCGCGACCGGCTGGACGAACTTCCGAACCAACCTCGGCCCGCTCTCGCAACGTCATCGTGTCCTCGCCGTCGACATGCCGGGCTGGGGACAGTCCGACAGCGCCACGCCCGACGACCGTGACCATCTCGAGGCCCTCGAGCTGTTCCTCGACGCGCTCGAACTCGACCGGGTCGCGCTGATCGGCAACTCGATGGGCGGCATGACCGCCCTGCGCTACACGGCGGCCCATCCCGAACGAGTCAGCCACCTGATCTGCATGGGAGCCCCCGCTCCCAGCGTGAGCGTCTTCTCGCCCGGCGGCGGCCCCAGCGAGGGCCTCAAGGTCCTCATCGGGACCTACCACGACCCGTCCCCGGCGAGCTTCAAACGTCTGGTGCAGATCATGGCGTTCGAGCAAGCCTTCGCCACCGATGAGCTCGCCGAGCAACGCTCCGCCGCCGCCCTCGGCCGCCGGGACCACCTCGAGAACTTCCTCGCCGCGATCCCGCGGGGCACGGTGATGGGCGCGTCCCTCGCGGCGTTCACCGCGTTGGACCGCGAACTTCCACTGCTCCCGACACCGACGCTCGTGATCCACGGGCGCGATGACCGGGTCGTGCATTACGAGAACGGCCTCCGCCTGGTGTCGATGATCCCGAACGCGCGGCTCGTGCTGCTGAACCGCTGCGGTCACTGGGCCCAGATCGAACACACCGACGAGTTCAACCGGCTCGTCGCCCAGTTCGTCGACAACCACTGAGCTCGAACACAAGAAAGGGGGATGTCATGCGTGTCGATGCCACCAACGCCGACGACGTCGTCTCCGTGGAACGAGGCGAGATCGACCGTCGCATCTACAGCGACGAAGAGATCTTCGAACAGGAGATGGAGCTCATCTTCGGACGAGCGTGGTTGTTCCTGTGCCACGAGACCCAGATCCGCAACCCCGGCGACTTCTTCGAAGCCCCCATGGGACGCGACAACGTGCTCGTCGTCCGCCAGAAGGACGGCTCCATCAAGGCGCTGCTCAACACGTGCGCGCATCGGGGCAACGCCGTGTGCCGCGCCGACGAAGGCAACGCCAAGAGCTTCCTATGCACGTACCACGGCTGGAGCTACGGCATCGACGGCCGCCTCAAAGGTGTGCCCGGCATGAAGAACTTCTACAACGGCGACCTCGACAAGGCGGCCCACGGGCTCCGCGAGATCGCTCAGCTCGCCAGCTACCGCGGCTTCGTCTTCGGCACCCACGACCCCACGGCACCACCGCTCGACGACTACCTCGGCGCCACCGGCCGCCTGGGGATCGACCTCCTCGCCGCCAAGGGGGCTATCGAGGTCGTGCCCGGCATCCAGAAGTTCGTCATCAACTGCAACTGGAAGTTCGCGGTCGACAATCTCTTCGACTGGTACCACCCGCAAGTCACCCACGCGTCCGCGTTCACGCCGGGCGTGTTCCCCGGCGCTCCCTCCGTGGAGGTTGTCGGCAACCCGAGCGTGATCGACACCGGTGACGTCCAGATGGAGGGCGGCGGCGACCTCGACATCCCTGTCACCACGATCACTGGCACCACGTTCGATCAGGTCGTCGTCATCGGAGAGTACGGCCACGGCATCGGCGGACCGACTGCATCGTCGAAGGCCAGCTCGTCGAACTTCGATTCCGAGTGGCGCAAGACCCCCGAGGCTCGCGAAGCCCTCGGACCCGTCGGCGTGCAGGTCGCCGGCCACCCGAACATCTTTCCCACGCTGTGGGTGACCACCACCAACCAGGTGTCGCTGCGCATCCCGCGGGACCCGCAGCACACTGAGATCTGGTGGTTCACGTTCGCGCCGGTCGACGCTCCGCCCGAAGTCCGCCAGCTCCTCATCGGATTCGCCAATCACGTCTTCGGGCCGGCCGGGCTCCTCGAACAAGACGACGGCGAGAACTGGGCCCAAGCGACCATGCAAACGGTCGGCATCGCCAGCCGCCGCGTCCCACACATCCTCAAGATGGGTGCTGGGCGCGGCAAGGTCATCAAGGAGCACGGGCTCGCTCGCATCGAGACCACCACCAACGAGCACGGTCAGCTGTGGACCTACCACGCGTGGGCGCAATGGATGAAGGGACTCGACTGGAACTCCCTCCGGACCAGCACGACGCCCCCGGACATCCTCTGAGCGCGGAGCAACAACAATGACCATCGACACCGAACCCCACAGGACCGACCCGCTCGCCGCCATGCTGCGCCAGTACGAGGTCGAACGCTTCTACTACGACGAAGCCGCGCTCCTCGACGCCCACCGCTACGAGGAATGGGTCGCGTTGTTCACCGACGACACGCACTACTTCCTGCCGATCCGCCGCACCAAGAGCCGCCGCGAGCTAGCCGACGAGTTCACCAAGCCCGGTGAAATGGCCTTCTTCGACGACACCAAGATCATCCTCGAAGGACGCGTCAAGAAGCTCATGACAGGGCGGTCATGGTCAGAGGACCCGCCATCTCGCACCCGGCGACTCATCACCAACGTGCGCGTCACCGGCGACGAAGGCAACGAACTCACCGTCGAATCCAACTTCCACCTCTACCGCACACGCCTCAAGAGCGAAGAAGACTCCTGGATCGGCTCCCGGCACGACACGCTGCGACGCAGCGGCGACAACTTCCAGATCGCCAAACGCTGGGTGTACCTCGAACAGACCGTGCTCCTGTCGAGGAACCTGTCCAACTTCTTCTGAGCGGATCGTGTCAGCCGACCGCCTCGTTGAGACGTCGGTCGAGTTCATCGGCGACATCGACATCATCGAGCGGAGTCGCATGCGCATAGTGGCGCAACCGTCGTACCCGCGTCGCGGTGAACGAGCTGCGACGAGGCTATGAGGATGTTGCGTCCTCAACCAACGATGTCGCCAACGCGCGTGACGGAAGCGGTGCAGAGACGCTTCAGGGAGTCCGGCCGACGGCCTCGAGTCCGGCCGAAGGCCTCGAGTCCCGCCGACGGCCTCGAGTCCGGCGAGCCCGTCCCCTCACCGACGCCCGGGGCACGACCAGCCCACGCCGCGGCTCGCCCCGGGTCGGCGATCTCGTCGGTGTCGATGGTTGATGGCGGAGGTGGCGTTGACCGCAGTGGAACGGCTCGACCCGCCACCGATTCCGACGGTCATCGTGTTGGACTGTCAGATGCCGGGCTTGTCGGGTCTCGAGGTCGCCGAGCGCGTGCCCGCGCCCAACGCAAGACAGAATCACTGTTCAAGGACCTTCCGGCGTGGTCACCCAACTCGCTGCCGGCTGACCTGGGAGCGCGCCACATTCGGCGATCTCCTCGCCGAGCGTCGGAACGAACGGTGTCCCAGAAAGCGCGGCAACCTGATTCGGCGTAGCTGCCACGTAACGCCGGCTCGAGGACGGTTGCCAACCGCCCGATAATTCCAGTGGCCGCGAGAGCCGGGGTGCGCGGTAACCGGCGAAGTCGGGCGGCCTGCCGCCCCATAGCGTCACATCGACGACGCTTAGGCGGTCGCCCTAGTGTGCCCGGGAGCCCAGACG
>JBKOXV010000214.1:0-4476 GCA_046725105.1 bacterium
CCATTACAACAGCCAGATCCTCGTCGAGCGGGACGGCTCCGTGGTGGCCACGTTCCACAAGGCGCACATCCCCGGGCACGAGGAGAACGAGCCCTGGCGTCCGTTCCAGCACCTCGAACGGTTCTACTTCGAACCCGGACCGGAAGGTTTCGGGGTCTGGCGCGCCTTCGGCGGCCTCGTCGGCATGATGATATGCAACGACCGGCGCTGGCCCGAGAGCTACCGCGTGATGGGTCTCCAGGGCGTCGAGCTCATCCTGTGCGGCTACAACACTCCCATCCACTACCCACCGGATCCGAGCCAGGACATCCTGCAGGGCTTCCACAACGCGCTGGTGATGCAGGCGGGCGCCTACCAGAACGGAACGTGGGTCGTCGGGTCGGCGAAGGGCGGCATCGAGGACGGCGTCGACACGTTGGCGCAGTCGTGCATCATCGCCCCGTCCGGGCAGATCGTGGCCCAGGCCTTCACCACGGGTGACGAGCTCGTGGTGGCCCGGTGCGATCTCGACTGGTGCCAGCGGTACAAGGGCACGCTGTTCGACTTCGAGCGGTATCGGCGGCCCGAGGTCTACGGCCGCATCACCAGCCAGCGAGGGGTCATCCCGCCGGACTGAACTGCGAGCCGCGTCAGTTCCGTTGATGGAAGGCGCGGAGTTGGGTGACGACGCGGTCGAAACGGGCCCGCTCGAGGGTGGCGCCTTCGCGGCGCACCTTGGCCGGCAGGACGCGGAGCACCCGGTCCAGCCGCACATAGCTGATGCGGTATGTCCGGTCCCAGCCGCCTGAGCCCAGCTCGACGGTGTCGCCGAACCGGCGCTTGTCCTTCGACGTGAGCGGCAGCACGGCCAGCGCCGAGCCGAGGTGCCCGATCACCAGCACCGGCCGGTCCTTGCCCTTCGACGGATCGTCCTCGTAGGGCACCCAGGTCCACACGACCTCGCCCGGATCGGCGTCACCGTCGGGGTTCGGGGCGTACTCGATGCGGAGCACCTCGGTGGACGGCACCGTGGCCGGCCGCTCCGGCAGCGGCGGTGCTGGCGTGCGCCGGAACATCGAGACGATCGAGGACAGCCCGCGGATCTCGGCACGGTAGCGGTGGTCCGGGGTGGTACCACGACCGTTCGCGGCGCGTGGGCACCATCGACGCCGATCCCGGCCCGTGGTCGAATGGCCGGGTGCGAGCGGTCGCGCTGCGGGTGCGCTCCTTCTTCTCGGGCCGATGGTGGGGCACCGTGCTCACCGTCGTCGTGGTCGCGGTTCCGGTCGCCGTCGTCCTGACCCTGGCCGCGGGCGCCCACCGCACGGCCACCGCCCCCGATCGGTACACCCGCGCCGTCGGCGGCGACGCCGACGTTCTGTTGTTCCAGACCCGTGGCCGGCCCGCCAGCGACGCCGTGCGGGCCATCCCGGGTGTGCGCGACGTCGAGGCCGCCACGTTCGTCTATGCCGAAACCCCCGATGTCGCCGTGGGCGCCGTGCTGGCCGGCGACGGCTTCGGGCCCATCGCCCGCCTCGTGAAGGGGCGGCTGCCGTCACCATCGGCGCTGCACGAGTTCACCGCCACGCAGTCGTTCCTGGACGTCCACCACCTCCGCATCGGCGACCACGCCACGTTCACGAGCTTCAGCCAGGATCAGATCGCATCGGGACAGGTCAGCGGCGATCCGGCCGGACCGACCTTCGATGGGCAGCTCGTGGGCGTGATCGGCGGGTCGTTCGAACTGGACGACCCGACTCCGGTCGCCTTGTTTCCCGCCGCTCTCCTCGACGAGGGCGTCGGGATCGTGGCCACCCCGATGATGGTCCGCCTCGAGCCGGGAACGTCGCTCGACGCGGTGCAACAGTCGCTTCCGGCCCTTGACGGTGGTGCCCAGTTCGTCGTCCAGTCGGGTCAAGCGGTCAGCGGCTCGACGCGGCGTGCCGTGAGCGCCCAGGCGGCGGGCCTCGGCATCCTCACGCTGGTGACGGCCCTTGCGGTCGTGGCCGTGGTCGGGCAGCTCCTCGTCCGTCAACTCGGGAGCCGTGGCCCCGAACGACAACCGTTGCTGGCGCTCGGCTACACCGCCCGCCAGACCGCGGCCGAAGAACTGGGATGGGCGGCGCTGATCGTCGTCGGCGGTGCCGTGCTCGGCGTCGTGATCGCCGTGTTCGCCTCGTCACTGTTCCCGCGAGGATTCGTGAGGATCCTCGACCCCGATGCCGGGCACCTCTTCGTCGAACCCGGCGTCTTGGCGGCCGCGGCCGCGCTCATCGCCGCAGGCATACTCGCCTGGGTCGGCGTCGGGGTGCTGTTCTCCCGACGAGCGGCCGGCACCGACCGTCCCTCTCGGACGGCTGAGGCGCTGGCGCGGGCGGGGGCGGGGCCAGCGACGGTGACCGGGGTGCGCTTTGCGTTCCCACGGGGCCGCGACTCGCCATCGGCGTTGGCGACGCTCGGCTCCCTCTTCCTCGCCACGACGACCGTGCTCGGGGCGGTTGTCTTCGCCTCGAGCCTGAGCCGGCTCGTCGACGACCCGTATCGCTTCGGATCGAACTTCGACTATGTCGTCGACGCCGGGGAGCAGTCGTTCCCGTCCTTGTCGTTCGAGGATGAACCCGGCGTGGTCGGCGCCACCCTCATGGCGACCTCGAGCGCTCGCGCCGGCCGCCACGATGTCGATCTGATCGGCGTCGACGCATTGCGCGGGGCGCTGCTGCCCCGCGTCGTCGACGGTCGCTTTCCCGCCAGCGGTGACGAGGTTGCTCTCGGGGCGGTGACGGCTCGGGACCTTGACGTCGGGGTCGGCGACTCGGTCACGTTCACGAGTCAGAGCGACGAGGCGCGCTCGTTCCGTGTCGTCGGCATCGCCGTCATGCCCTCGCCGAACTCCTTCGGGCCGGGCGGCGGGTATGGCGCCGCCCTGCTGCTCCCCGGCTTCCAGGCGCTCGATCCCACCGCGCCGGTGAACCAGCTGGCGTTGCGCATCGCACCCGGAGCCACGGTCCCCGAATCCCTGGGCGGATACCAGGTCAATCCGGCGACCGGCATGTCGAAGCCGCCCGACGTCGTGAACCTGTCGCGCGGTCGGTCCATCCCGGCCGCGCTGGCCGTGGTGGTGGCCCTGCTCGGAGCCCTCACCCTCGCGCATGGCCTGATCACGTCCGTTCGGCGCCGCTGGCATGACTTCGCCGTGCTCCGGGCACTTGGCGCCGACCGGGGATGGGTCGGCTGGAGTGTGCACGCGCAGGCGTCGACAATCGCCGTCGTGGCTCTCGTCGGCGGCATTCCGCTCGGGATCGTCGTCGGCCGCATCGTGTTCCGGTTGTTCGTCGATCAGCTCGGCCTGGTGCCCGAGCCGACGGTGCCGGTGGTGCTCGTCGCCGTCACCAGCCTGGCGGTGCTCGTCGTCGCCAACGTGGCGGCGGTCGTGCCTGGATGGCGGGCGAGCCGGGCGCCCGTCGCCGCGCTTCTGCGCGCCGAGTAGGCGGGCGCGTCACACCCGTGGCCCATAGTGACGGGACCGGGCCGCTGCGCCGGTCTCGCGCCTCATTTGGGTGACCCCAGCCGAGGATTCTCCTATTTCGCTGTCGACGTCGCATTGTCGAGCACTATACTCGAACATAGGTTCGCACTTTCGGCCGATGGTTCTTCGGGTCGGGCCGGAGATGTCGGTCGGCGTCGACAGCCGGGGATGGCTGAGCATTGGGTGGCCTGGGAACAATCCGGGCCGTGAGCAGCCCCGGCGTCCTCACCCAGGCCCCGCCGCCCGCCGCCCGGCGACAGCACCCCAGCCTCCGCGAGCGTCTGGAACCGCTCGCCCGCGCCTGGCGGCCGCTCGCCGTCACCTGGGTCGCACTGGTCGTCGTGGTCAGCGTCTCGGGGCTGCTGCTGGTGGGGCCATTCGACGACGGTCGTGTCGCCCGATGGGACCTCGACATCGAGCAGTGGTTCGTCGACCATCGGACAGCCACGTTCAACGCGCTGGCGGAAGCAGGCACGTGGCTGGCCGAGACCGTCACCGTGCCGGTCGTGCTGCTGGTCGCCGTCGTGATCGCCTGGCGCGTCAGCACGAACGTGGCCGCACCGATCTTCCTCGTGGTCGCGGTGGGTGGCGAGAAGCTGCTCTACCTCGTCTCGTCGCTGATCGTCGGCCGCGACCGGCCTCCGGTGCCCACCATCGGAACGAGCTACGCCACGTCGAGCTTTCCTTCCGGCCACGTGGCCTCGGCCGTCACGTTGTACGGCGGCATCGCCCTGCTGGTCGCCCTCCGCCGCTCCGCTGCCGTCCGGGCGTTCCTGCTCGCCCTCGTCGGCGTGGTTGCGGGCATCGTGGCCGTCTGTCGGATGTACACCGGCTTCCACTACATCTCCGACTCGGTCGCCGGGGTGATCATGGGCGCCATCTGGCTCGCCGTGGTGTACCGCACGGTCCTGGTCGCCGCCGAGCCGGATCGGTCGGTACCGCCGGCGGGGCGCGCAGATCGTGCGGCAGCT
>JBKOXV010000327.1:0-7674 GCA_046725105.1 bacterium
CGATGCACGCGCGCGCGTGGAGCGCGTAGATCACGCCCCAGCCGAAGATCTCCTCTGCGATCACGGGCGTGTCGATGAAGAGGCTTCCTGCGGGCGGCGGGCTGCGCTCCTCTGAGTCGGCAGCAGCCGTCTCGCCGAACAGAAGCCGGAATCGTGGCCCGGCAGGGCGGAACCGAGCTGCCGGTGTCATCGACAGGTCCAACTGCAGCGAGTCCGGCAGCAGGAACACGCGGTAGCTGGTCGGTCCTCGCTCGAGATCGACGAGCCGCAGTGCGCCGAGCTCGTCGATGAGCGATCGTGTCCAGTCCTCCAGCACGTGAGCGACCCGAGCATGGTCGGCGATGCCGAAGGTCAGGTCCACGTCGGAGAAGCGGTCGCCGGCGTCGACCGCGAGCGAGCCCACGAGGGCTCCTGCGACGACGCGCTCGTCCTCTTCCGCGAGTCTCAGCACGCGCTCGCGGAGAGCATCCCGCTGCTCAACGGTGAACACGAGGGGCGAGCGTAGCTCCGCGTACGACGGAGCGCCGCGTCGGCCGGCCCTACACTCGTGATCATGGCCGCCTTCCCGCGCGCGACGGCGCTCGTCGTCGCGCTGTCCGCCTGCTCCTTCGGTTCGGCTTCGTCCCCGGTCGCACCCTCGGTGACCGCGCCGGGTCCGGCGCGCCAACAGAGCGGGGTCGTGCGGAACCCCGCCGATCCCGAGTACACGGTCAGCCTCCGTGGGGACGCGGCCGGTCGGACCTGGACGGGATGGGAGGAAGTCTCGTTCGTGAACGCGGATGTGTCGCCCCTCGGTCGGGTCTGGCTCCGGCTGTGGTCGAACGGGCTCGACGGGTGCGACCCGATGGCGATCGCGATCACCAACCCGGGATCGGGTTCGTGGGGCGCGCCGACGACCGACTGCACCGCGATCCCGGTCGACCTGGACTCGCCGCTCGCTCCCGGCCAAAGGGCTGTGCTCCGGTTCGATCTCCGGATCCACGTGCCGGCGCGGAACGACCGGTTCGGCTACGCGGAGGGGATGGCGTTGCTCGGCACGCCCTTGCCGACGCTCGCGGTCCGTGACGATCATGGATGGCACCTCGATCCGTTCGTGAGCTTCGGGGAGAGCTTCTATTCGGTCGTCGGCCGGTACGACGTGACGCTCGACGTGCCCAGCGGCCTCGAGACGCCGGCGACCGGTCGGCAGGTGGGCGTCCGGCGGGTCGGCGGACGCGAGATCCGCACGTTCGTCGCCGATGACGCGCGGGACTTCGCGTGGGCCGCGGGCGACTTCCGGGTGATCGAGGGACGGGCCGGCGGCGAGCTCGTCCGGCTGTGGTTCCGTCCCGAGCTCGTGTCGCGACGTCGGGCCACCGACGTGGCGCGCCTCGCGCGGGCGTCGATGACCACGTACGGATCCGCGTTCGGCGCCTACCCCTATCCGGAGGTCGACGTCGTGCTCACCGACTTCCGGGGCTACGGCGGCATGGAGTACCCGCAGATCGTGTTCGCGAACCCGGTCGACCGTGTCGTGACGCACGAGCTGGCCCACCAGTGGTGGTACGGCATCGTGGGGAACGACGAGTACGCGGAGCCATGGCTCGACGAGTCGTTGGCCACGTGGTCGATGTTCCTCCCGCTGGAGCCGTGGCGCGCGTGCGACCGGTACCCCTGGGCGAGCCCGGCGGCGCGGGTCACGGGGGACATGGCGTACTGGTCCGGCCACACGAAGGAGTACGGGACGATCTACGGCGGGGGAGGGTGCATGCTCGCCGACCTCGCGCATCGGTTCGGGCTCGCGCGCTTCGAGGGGATCCTCGCTGCGTACGCCCGATCACGGTGGTTCGACGTCGCTCGGGGGGAGGACCTCATCGCGACGATCGATCGCGCCGCCGCCGAACGGCTCCCGGACCTGGATATGGCTGCGTTCTGGGCGCGGTGGCGGGTCGGCTGACGCTGTCTCGACGCCGACCGGGGTCCGCGGGGTAGCATCGCGGAGGCCCGGAGCGAGGGGGGGTCGTGGCGAGCAAGGACATGGTGGAGCGGCTGTCGCGGGTGCCGATCTTCGCCGGGTGCTCCAAGAGGGACCTCCAAACGATCGCGAAGGTGGTCAAGCCCGTCGATCACCCCGCCGGATCGGTCGTCGCGGCGGAGGGCGAGCCGGGCGCGGGCCTGTTCGTGATCGACCGGGGCGAAGCCGACGTGACGATCGGCGGCAGGAAGCTGAACCACCTGGGGCCGGGAGACTTCTTCGGGGAGATGGCCTTGCTCGACGGCGGGCCCCGGACCGCGACGGTTACGGCGACGACGGATCTGGCGTTGTTCGCGCTCAGCGAATGGGTCTACCGCGGCCTGCTCACCGAACACCCCACGATCGCGCTGCGCACGCTCGAGGCGATGGCCGCCCGGTTGCGCCGGGCGACGAAGGCCGCCATCAGCTGACCGCCGGGTGCCGTCCCTCACCCGCCCGGACGGCTGCCGGATCCACTACGAACTCGTCGGCGAGCGCAATGCTCCGACCCTCGTGATCCTCGAAGGGCTCGGCGACGCCGTTCCCTCGTGGCGCAGGAACATCCCGACGCTCGCCGCCGAGCTCGGCGTCGTCGCGATCGACCACCGGGCAACGGCGAGAGCGACGACCCGCCGGGGCCGTGCACGATGGCGACGTTCGTCGCTGACGCGATCGCGGTGCTCGACGCGGTCGGTGTCGATCGAGCGCACGTGTACGGCAGTCCTTCGGAGGGATGGTCGCGCAGGACATGGCATTGACGTTCCCGGAGCGCGTCAGGACGCTCCTCCTCGGGTGCACATATACCGGCGTCTCGCATGTGGTCGACGTCGACGCCGCGACCGTCCCGAAGGGCGAGTCCTGGCGGATGTGGTACGCGCCCGCCTATCCCGACGCGCACCCCGAGCGGGTGGCCGAGGATCTGCGGGTCGCCCGGGCGCAGCCCGACCGTCCCGTCGGGGGACGGCGACAATGGGAGGCGATGGTGGGGTGGGATGCCTACGACCGCCTGCCGGCGAACACGTCCCCGACGCTCGTCCTCCACGGGACCGAGGACCGGATGATCGCGGCGGCGAACGCGGAGATCCTCGCGGGCGCGATCCCCGGAGCCGAGCTCGTGTGGCTGGAGGGCGCCGGCCACGTCTACAACTGGGAACAGCCCGAGCGCGCCGACGGTGCCGTCTTGGACTTCATCCGGAGGCATGCGGATGCCTGAGGCTCCCGAAGAGATCGTCGCGATGGCCGAGCGGCGCGCGCAGGCGCGCGCCGCGAAGGACTTCGCGGAGGCCGACGCGATCCGCGAGCGGATCGCGTCGGCCGGCTGGACGGTCGAGGACGTGCCCGGCGGCGGGTTCACGCTCGTTCCCGCCGAGCAGAAGGGAGCGAGCGTCCGGTCCGGGGACGTGTCGAGCGTCCTTGACGAGCCCGCGACGGCCGACGTCAGCCTCCAGTGGGTATGTGAGGGCTGGCCGGAGGACATCGAGCGGGGGATCTCGTCGTTCCGGACGCACGCGCACCGTCGGGCGCTGCAGTTCGTCGTCGCGGACGTGACCGGGGAGCCTCCGGACCGGTGGGGCGCTGACGTCGAGGTCGTCCCGCTCGAGGACGGCACGGGGTGGGCGGCCGCGCGCAACGCCGGTCTCCGACGTGCTCGCGGCCGCCTCGTCTTCGCGATGGATGGCTCGATCGAGGCGACCGGCGACGTGGTGTCGCCACTCGCGGCCGCCCTCACCGATCATGGGGTCGGCATCTGCGGGCCCTTCGGGATCGTCACGACGGACCTCCGTGAGTTCGACGAGGCGCCGGGGCCTGGTCCGTGCGACGCGGTCGAGGGGTACCTGATGGCGTTCCGGAGAGAGGTCCTGTCCGAGGCCGGCGCCTTCGACGAGAGGTTCACGTGGTACCGCACCGCCGACATCGAGTGGTCGTTCCGCGTGAAAGACGCCGGATATCGGTGCGAGGTCGTCGAGGTCCCCGTCGCCAAGCACGAGCACCGTATGTGGTTCGAGACGTCACCCGAGGATCGCGCACGATGGTCGAAGCGCAACTTCTACCGTTTCCTGGACCGGTGGCGCGATCGCTGGGACCTGGTCCTCAGCGGACGCCCGGCCGCGCCGAGCGCCGAGGCATGATCCCTGGGTCAGTCCGCGGGGATCGGGGGCGCCGGCGGGATCAGGGGCGCAGGTGCCGGCCGGGGTGCGTGCAGCGGCGCCGGCTTCGCCGCCACCGCTGCCGCCGCCTGGTCGTCCAGGTCGCGCCGCGCGGCCTCGGGATCGGGGATCGGCTTGGTGCCGGTCGCGTAGGCCTCCAGGTCGTCGCCGTCGATCGTCTCGACGACGAGCAGGAGCTCACGCAGCCCGTCCAGGAGGTCGCGCCGGTCCTTGAGGATCCGGTCGGCCTTATCGTGGGCTTCGTCCAGCAACCGGCGCGTCTCCTGATCGATCATCTGCGCCGTATCGCCCGAGATCTTGGGCTGCTGCCAGAAGGTGTTGGGATCGTCCCGGCCGAGCGACAGGGGACCGACCTTCTCGCTCATCCCGAACTCGGCGACCATGGCCCGCGCGATCTGCGTCGCCTTCTCCAGGTCGTTCTGGGCGCCGGTCGAGACCTCGCCGAACACGAGCTCCTCGGCGACGCGGCTTCCCATCGCGAACGCGAGCATGTCCTTGAGCTCGGGCTCGGTCGCCATGTACCGGTCCTCGAGCGGCCGCGTCATCGTCAGGCCCAGCGCGGCCGTCCCGCGGGCGATGATCGTGACGCGGTGCACCGGGTCGAGGTTCTCGCAGAAGTGGGCGACGAGCGCGTGACCCATCTCGTGGGCCGACACGCGGACCTTCTCGCGATCGCTGATCACGCGGGACTTGCGCTCGAGGCCCATGGAGGCGCGGTCGATCGCCTCCTCGAGCTCGGCCATCGTGACCGCGTTCTTCTCGCGGCGCGCCGCGAGCAGCGCGGCCTCGTTGACCACGTTCTCAAGGTCGGCGCCCGTGAAGCCAGGTGTGCGTTGGGCGATCGTCCGTAGATCGTCCACGGGGTCGAGGGCGACGCCGCGCGCATGCACACGCAGGATCTCCTCGCGCCCGCGCAGGTCCGGAGGGTCGACGACGACCTGACGGTCGAACCGGCCCGGCCGGACGAGCGCCGGGTCCAAGACGTCGGGGCGGTTCGTGGCAGCCATGATGATGACACCCTTCGACGAGTCGAACCCGTCCATCTCGACCAGCAGCTGGTTCAGCGTCTGCTCTCGCTCGTCATGGGCGCCGAAGCCGGCGCCCATGACGCCCGACCGTCCCTTGCCGATCGTGTCGATCTCGTCCAGGAACACCAGCGCGGGTGCCTTCTCCTTGGCCTGCTGGAAGAGCACGCGGACGCGCGCGGCCCCGAGCCCGACGAACATCTCGACGAACTCCGACCCGCTCATGAAGAAGAACGGGACGTTCGCCTCACCGGCGACGGCGCGGGCCAGCAGCGTCTTCCCGCAGCCCGGGGGTCCTAGCAGCAGCACCCCCTTGGGGATGCGCCCACCGAGCCGCTGGTACTTCTTGGGGTTCTTCAGGAACTCGACGATCTCCTTGAGCTCCTCCTTGGCCTCGTCCACGCCCGCGACGTCGGAGAACGTCGTCTTCATCTCCTTGCGGTCGTAGATCTTGACCTTGTTCTTGCCCATGTTCAGCGGGTTCGCGGCTCCGCCGCCGACGCGACGGAACAGGAAGTAGTAGGCGAGGCCCATCAGGACCACGAGCGGGAGGATGCTCGCGAGCAACGAGAACCACGGGCTCGGCGTCGTCATCTTGACGTCGACGCCCTTGTCGGTCAGGAAGGTGACCTCGTCTTGCGTCTGGAAGTTGTTCGCGAGCGTGGTCGAGAACGCGACCTCTTGGTTGTTCGTGTCGACATAGGTGCCCGTGATCGAGTTGTCGGAGATGGTGACCGACGTGACCTTGCCGTCGGTGACGAGCGAGCGGTACTGCGTGTAGGAGATCGGCTGCTTGGATGCCGACGAGAACCACTGATTGAAGGCCAGCAACGCGAGCACGACCAGGGCGATCAGGATCCAGGGCGTCAACCGGGTCCGGGGCGCGATCGGTCCCGGTCCATCGGAACCGGGGCGGCGCGGAGGCATCCTGTCGTTGTCGGGCATGGTCACATCATGGCATCGACCTGCTCTATCGACATGCAGGGACGCTACCCTGAGGGTCCATGGCGCAGACGGCCCAAGACGATCCCGCCCTCCGGGAACGGTTCGAACGCGACGTGCTCCCGCTGCTGCCGTCGCTCTACGGCGCCGCGCTCCGCCTCACGCGAAACCCGGCCGACGCCGAGGACCTGGTCCAGGAGACCTACCTCCGTGCATATCGCGGGTTCGCGGGGTTCAAGGAGGGGACCAACCTGAAGGCGTGGCTCTATCGCATCCTGACCAACAGCTTCATCAACACGTATCGGAAGAAGCAGCGGGAGCCGCAAACCGTCGAGGGCCCCGACGACGCCGACGAGTGGTACCTCTTCGACCGGCTCGGCGGGCAGAACGTCGAGGGGTCCGCGGAGGAAGAGGTGCTCGATCGGATCCCCGACGAGGCCGTGAAGGCGGCGCTGGAGTCGCTCCCCGAGAACTTCCGGATGCCCGTCCTGCTCGCCGACGTGGAGGGCTTCTCCTACAAGGAGATCGCCGAGATCATGGATACCCCGATCGGAACCGTCATGAGCCGGCTCCATCGGGGAAGGAAAGCGCTGGAGCGCGCGTTGTGGGAAACAGCCAAGGAACGGGGACTTGTCGATGGTTGATTGCGGGCCCGAGTGTCAGGAAGCGCTCAGAGAGCTCGAGCGTTTCCTGGATCGCGAGCTTGACGACGCGATCCGCATGAAGGTGGAGCGGCACCTCTCCGGGTGCGACCCGTGCACCGACAAACTCGAGTTCCGGGTCTATCTCAAGGCTCTGGTCCAGACCAAGTGCTCCGAACGCGAGCTCCCCGCCGGCCTCGAGGAGCGGGTCCGGCGGGTGCTGACCACGTTCGAGGGCGGCGCCGAGCCCGGCTGAGCGACGACTCCTCGGCGGGTGCAACGGCCGGCGACTTGCGCCAGACTCCACCCCCGGAGACGGACGGAGGTGGGAGAGACACGATGGAACGACTCGGGACCCTCTTGCTCGTCTGGGCGCATCCGGACGACGACATCTACACGAGCGCCGGCATCATGGCCGCGGCCGCGCGTGCCGGCGACCGTGTCGTCGACGTCACGGCGACCCGCGGTGAGGGCGGCTCGATGGACGAGGAACGGTGGCCACCGGAGTCGATGGCGGAGGTTCGGACCGCGGAGCTGCTGCGCTCCCTGGAGATCCTCGGTGTCGGGGAGCACCGCTTCCTCGAGGGTCCGGTCGACGTGGACATGCAGGCGCACCTGGACGAGTCGGGCGCCGAGCAGGTCAAGGCGATCATGGCGGACGTCGACCCGGACACGGTGGTCACGTTCGGCCCCGACGGCATGACTGGCCACCAGGGGCACAAGGACGTCAGCCGGTGGACCACCGACGCCTTCGAGGCGGTCGCGAAACCCGGCGCCCGGCTGCTCTACGCGACGCAGACGCCCGAGTGGGTCGCTGAATGGGTCCCGAAGCTCGAGCGGTTCGACATCTTCCTGCCGGGCACGCCGCCGGAGACGCCGGTCGACGAGCTCGCGATCAATTACGT
>JBKOXV010000129.1:0-4576 GCA_046725105.1 bacterium
CCCGCGCCGTGATCGGGAACCCGGTGTCGTTCGTGAAATGCTCCATGAGGTCCGGCTCGACGCCGTCGAAGCCCTTGTCCCGGCACATGTCGAAGCGTTTGCTCAACACCGGCTCGAGGCGTCCCGGGTCACGGATGTCGATCCAGCGTTCGCCGGGCCAGCCGTTGGGCTTGCCGATGAGGTCGGCCGGCCAGTCGCCGCGGTCCGGCCGGAAGTCCGCGTACGCGCCGGCCTCGATGTAACAGACCGTCTTGCGGCCACGACGATGCAGCTCGGCGACGACGTCGGCGCCGTTGTCGAAGCCGTCGATGTCATAGACGTCGGCGTCGACAGTCAAGTCCACCGGCCCAGTGAGCTGCCACTGCCAGGTCGTACCCGGTGCCGGGACCCAACGCCTGCCCGTCTGACCGGCGATAGCCGGTGCGGCGGCGGAGAGCCTGCGTTGGGCGACGTCTAAGCGTTCAGATACGCCAGTACCGCCAGTACCCGGCGGTTGTCGTCGTCGGAGGGCGGCAGGCCCAGCTTCATGAAGATGTTGTTGATGTGCTTGCTCACCGCCTTCTCCGTGACGTACAGCCGGGCCGCGATCGCCGCGTTGGAGCGCCCCTCGGCCATCTGACCCAGCACCTCCCGCTCGCGGGCCGTCAGCACGGCGAGTGGCTCGCGCCGGGCCAGCAGCT
This sequence comes from bacterium, assembly GCA_046725105.1. Classification (GTDB taxonomy): domain Bacteria; phylum Actinomycetota; class Acidimicrobiia; order Acidimicrobiales; family Ilumatobacteraceae; genus DASXAI01. The sequence continues at coordinate 681 of JBKOXV010000129.1, forward strand.
GCGACACCACCTCGGGGTCCATGACGGTTCCGCCGTCGGCTACCCGGCGTACCGCGTCGACGAAGTGTGCGACGTTCGAGACCCGGTCCTTGAGCAGGTATCCGACGCCGCCGTTGCGGTCGGTGAGCAACTCCCGCGCGTACAGCGGCTCGACGTGCTGGGACAGCACGAGGATCGGCAGGCCGGGCACCTCGGTCCGGGCCGCGAGCGCGGCCTGCAGGCCCTCGTCGGTGAACGTCGGCGGCAGCCGTACGTCGACGACCGCCACGTCCGGCTTGTGCTTGATCAGCGCGGGCAGCAACGCCGGGCCGTTGTCCACCGCCTCGACGACCTCGAAGTCGAACGCCTCCAGCAGCCGGGTCAGTCCGTCCCGGAGGAGAGCGAGGTCTTCGGCGAGGACAACGCGCACGGCAGCTCCATGGTCACGACGGTCGGTCCGCCGGGCGGGCTGGACAACGCAATCGTGCCATCGAAAGCTGCGAGGCGTCGCTCGATGCCCCGAAGGCCGGTGCCGGCCGCAGGATCCGCGGAGCCGATGCCGTCGTCGCCGACGGTCATGAACAGAATGCCGTCCGCATGCCGTATTCGCACCCACGCGCGGCTCGCCGCGCTGTGCCGGCTCACGTTGGCGAGCGCCTCCGCGATCGCGAAGTACGCCGCGGACTCGACCGGCGTGTCCGGGCGCCCGGGTAGGTCGACGTCCACCGTGATCGGCGTGGGGAGGCTGAGCGCCAGAGCACGGACCGCACCGTCGAGACCGCGCTCGGCGAGTACGGGCGGGTGGATGCCCCGGACGAGGTGACGCAGCTCGACGAGCGCCGCGCTGCTGGACTCGCGCGCCTCGGCGAGCAGCTTGCGGGCGGCTGCCGGATCCCGTTCGATCAGCTCCTCGGCCAGGCCGATCGTCATGCCCAGCGAGACGATCCGGGCCTGCGCGCCGTCGTGCAGATCCCGTTCGATCCGGCGCAACTCGGCCGCTTGCGCGTCCACCGTGTCGGCACGGGTGACCGTGAGCTGGGCGACCCGGAGCCGAAGTTCGGCGGCCCTGGTCGGGCGGAGGAAGAGCTTGGCTAATCGGCCGTCGACCACGCGCAGCCACGGCGCCACGGCGATGCCGATCGTGAGGATCAGCAGGCCTTGTGGCAGCGACAGGAGACCGTCGCCGACGCTCTCGATGGGCCAGATGGCGCCGTAGCCGTACCACCCGGTGCCGAGCCAGATCCAGAGCGGCAGCAGGGTGATGCCCTCGAGGCCGTAGATCGGTATCGCGAGCGATAGCAGCCCCAGCCCGATGCCGACCACGGCGCCGGGCACCAGCCAGGCGAGGTCGCGCCAGGTCGCGGGATCGGTGACGACCCACCGGAATCTCGGCCAGCCGCCGGGCAGCGCACCGCGCGGCTCCGGTTGGTACGGGCGGGGTATGACGACACCGGCGCTAGCGGCGAGCCGGCGCTCCAGATTGGCACGCTTGCGCACCAGGACGGCGACCCAAGGCACCAGCGCGAGGCCGAGGAACGGCACCGGCGTCAGGGCGAGTGCGACGACGAACACGGCGGCCAGCGGCAGGTTGGTGATCCCCAGGCCGACTGCGGCCGCGCCGCGCAGCACGGCGCGCACCCCGTGCCAGACCCAGCGGTGGGCCTCCTCGTCGGTCTGGGCGGTGTCCACGGTCCCATTCTCGCCGACGCCGGGCCGGGCGGCGGTGGTGCCAGCACCACCGTGGCAGGGGACGTGGCACTCCTGTGCTTCCCGCGCGCGGGCGGTTACCTGGATACATGACGATCACCATCGAGCCGGCCCGGACGACAGCGGGCAGCGACTTCGCCGCCCTGTCCCGCCGGGTGACCGCCCAAGGGCTGATGAACCGCCGCCCCGGCTACTACGCGCTACGGCTGACCGCAGTCGCGCTCATGCTTGTCGGCGGCTGGACCGCGTTCTTCCTGATCGGCTCGTCCTGGTGGCAGCTCGCGGTTGCCGCGTGGCTCGCCATCACGTTCGCGCAGATGGCCCTGGTGGCCCACGACCTCGCGCACCGGCAGGTGTTCCGCACCAAGCGACCGAGCGAGATCGCCGGGCGGCTGGTCGGCAACCTCGGCATCGGGATGAGCTACGGCTGGTGGATGGACAAGCACACCCGCCACCACAACAACCCGAACCACGACGATCTCGACCCAGATGTGGCGCCCGAGGTGCTGATCTGGGCCACCGAGTCCGCGCTCGGCCGCCGCGGATTGAAGGGCTTCATCACCCGGCACCAGGCGGGGCTGTTCTTTCCGCTGCTCACGCTGCTCGGCATCGACCTGAAGGTCTCCAGCGTCAAGGCGCTGCGCAACGGCACAGTGAAGCGTCGAGGCCTGGAGGGTTGGCTGCTCATCCTGCACGCCGCGGTGTACCTGTCGGCGTTGTTCATCGTCCTGTCGCCGGTGCAGGCCATCGCGTTCTTCCTGGTCCATCAGGCGCTGTTCGGGGTGTACCTCGGCATGACCTTCGCGCCCAACCACAAGGGGATGCCGCACCCGACCGGTTCCGAGGACTTCCTGCGCAAGCAGGTCGTAACCTCGCGCAACGTGCGCGGCGGGAGGCTCGTCAACGTGGCGCTGGGCGGCCTCAATTACCAGATTGAACACCACCTGTTTCCGGGCATGCCGTCGCCGAACCTGAGCAAGGCACAGCCGATCGTGCAGGCGTACTGCGCCGAGATCGGTGTCCCCTACGAGCAGGCCGGCCTGATCGAGTCGTACCGCCAGGCCCTGCGGCACCTGCACGAGGTGGGCGCGCCGGCCCGGGCGGAACACGCGGCACGCTGAGCAGCTGTGAGAACGTGCATTGTCTGCCCCTGCACGAAGAGATCGGGAGGCTCGGCATGGATCTGCAGCTCACGGACAAGGTCGCGGTCATCACCGGCGGGACCGTTGGGATCGGGCTGGCGATCGCCCGCGGCCTCGCGGCCGAGGGCACGCATCTCGCGTTGTGCGCCCGCGACGCGGACCGCCTCACCGCCGTCGCGGACAAGATCAAGACCGATTTTTCCGTACGCGTATTGGCCGTCCCCGCGGACATCGCCTCCCCGACCGCGCCGGAGGCCGTGGCGTCCGCGGTCGGCGCGGAGTTCGGTGGCGCCGACATCCTGATCAACAACGCCGGCACCGGCAGCGAAGAGACCATCCTCGAGGCTCCGGACGAACGCTGGCAGTCGTACTGGGAATTGCACGTCATGGCCGCGGTCCGCCTGGCCCGCGCCTTCGCGCCCGGCATGAAGGCCCGCGGCGGCGGGGTGATCCTGCACAACGCGTCGATCTGCGCGACCCAGCCGCTCGGCTACGAGCCCATCTACAACGTCACCAAGGCGGCGCTGGTGATGTTCTCGAAGTGTCTGGCGAACGAGCTGATCGGCGACAACATCCGGGTCAACGCGGTCAATCCGGGACTGGTCGCGACGCCCGACTGGCAGAAGACCGCGAAGCTGCTGACCGCCGGCACGGACACATCCTGGGAGGACTACCTGCAAAAGATCGCGAACGACAACGCGCCGATCGGCCGGTTCGCCGACCCGGAGGAGATCGCGAACCTGTTCGTGTTCCTCTGTTCCCCGAGGGCGAGCTACTGCGTCGGGTCCACCTACTACATCGATGGCGGATGGCTGAACGTCACTACATAGCGGCCAGCCGGCGCAGGAACGAGGGGCGGCGATCCGCCGCGTTGGCCGGGTAGCGCAATTATTCCCGCCAGCGAGCCCGGCGGTCGTCCTACCCGCCGAAGCCGGCCCGCGTCGGGCCGCCACCCCTCGTTCCCGCACCCGAGCGCCCGCCGTCGGGGCCGCGAGAGTGCAGTCGGCATCGCTATCGAATTATCGGAACAGAAACTGTCTCTTATACACATCTGACGCTGCCGACGAC
>JBKOXV010000158.1:0-11696 GCA_046725105.1 bacterium
GCCGAGGCCGCCGCCGCCGGCCTGGCGGATCGGTGGTGCGAGGCGGCGCGCGCCGGGCTGGCCGACCCGGCGCTCCAGCTGGCCGCGCTCCGGTGTGTGGAAGCGGCGCGGGCGGCGTTCGGTCGCCGCGGCATCAGCGGCCGGCTGGCCGGCGCGTGCGACATCTTCGTCGAGCGCTACCTGGCGCGGGGCCGCACGGTGGGAGACGACCTGCTCTACGACTGGCGGGCGGGACGGCCGCTGGTCCCGACCGGCGACCAGGAGGAGCCATGGAGTTGAAGGACCGCATCGCCGACGAGCTCGACGGCGGGCGCCGCCGCTCACTGGCGCTCCTTGAGCCGCTGGCCGAGCCCGACCTGTGCCGTCAACACTCGCCGCTGATGTCGCCGCTGGTGTGGGACCTCGCCCACATCGGCAACTACGAGGACCAGTGGTTGCTGCGGGCGTTGGGCCAGCCCGGCGTGGGCCCGGAGCTCGACGACATCTACGACGCCTTCAAGCACCCCCGGCGCGATCGGCCCGCCCTGCCCATGCTGGGTCCGGCCGAGGCGCGGGCCTACCTCGGTGAGGTGAGGGCGCGGGTGCTCCAGCACCTCGATCGGGTTCGGCTCGACGACGCCGATCCGTTGCTCGCCGAGGGCTTCGTGTACGGCATGGTCGTGCAGCACGAGGCCCAGCACGACGAGACGATGCTGGCCACGCTCAACCTCATGGAGCCACCGGGCTACCGGCCCGCCGCGCCGGCGGCGCCGAGCGCGGTCGGGTCGGCGCCCACGCTGACCGGCGAGTTGTTGGTGGACGGCGGGCCGTTCGAGATGGGCACCTCGTCCGAGCCGTGGGCCTACGACAACGAGCGCACCGCCCACGAGGTCGACGTCCCGGCGTTCTGGATCGACATGGCGCCCGTCACCAACGGCGCCTTCCTCGCCTTCATCGACGCCGGCGGCTACCACGACCCGCGGTGGTGGCAACCGGCGGGATGGGCGTGGCGGCAGGAGGCGCGGCTCGAGCACCCGCAGTTCTGGGCGGACGACGGTGCGGGCGGGTGGGCGCGCACGCGCTTCGGCTGGACCGAGCCGCTCCCGACCGCCGAACCGGTGCAGCACGTCTGCTGGTACGAGGCCGATGCCTTCGCCCGGTGGGCCGGCAAGCGGCTCCCCACCGAGGCCGAGTGGGAGAAGGCGGCGTCGTGGGATCCCGTCGGCGGTGTCAAACGGCGGTACCCGTGGGGCGACGACCACCCCGACCCCGAACGCGCCAATCTGGGTCAGCGCCATTTCGGGCCGGCTGCCGTCGGCGCCTATCCGGCCGGCGCCAGCGCCTACGGGTGCGTGCAGATGGTGGGCGACGTGTGGGAGTGGACGGCGTCGGACTTCACCGGCTACCCCGGGTTCGCCGTCCACCCGTACAAGGAGTACTCGGAGGTCTTCTTCGGTTCGGAGTACAAGGTGCTGCGGGGCGGCTCGTGGGCCACGCACCCCACTGCGATCCGCACCACCTTCCGCAACTGGGACTACCCGATCCGTCGTCAGATCTTCTCCGGCTTCCGGTGTGTGCGCGATGCGTGACCACCCCGTCATCGACGTCCACCTCACGACCGACGAGCTGGCCGCCACGTTGCGCGCCGATGTGCTCGACGGGCTCGGCCACGTGCCGCTGACGCTGCCGCCGAAATGGTTCTACGACGACCGTGGCTCGGAGTTGTTCGACGCCATCACCCGCCTGCCCGAGTACTACCCGACCCGGCGGGAGCGGGAGATCCTCGCCCGGGAAGCGCTGGTGATCGCCCGCCGGGCCGGCACCGACACGCTGGTCGAGCTGGGCTCGGGCACGTCGGAGAAGACGCGCATCCTGCTCGACGCCTGGCTGGCCTCGGGGCTGCGGCGGTTCGTGCCGTTCGACGTCAGCGAGGCGACGTTGGTGAACGCCAGCCAGGCCGTCGCCGACGAGTACCCGGGTGTCGCCGTCCACGCCGTCGTGGGCGACTTCGAGCGGCACCTGAGCGCGCTGCCCGCCGGCGGGCGCCGGACCGTGGCCTTCCTCGGCAGCACCATCGGCAACCTGGTGCCGGCCGAGCGTGCCGCCTTCCTGAAGGAGCTGCGGGCCGCCCTCGAACCGGGTGAGTCGTTCCTCCTCGGCACCGACCTGGTGAAGGACCGCCACCGCCTGGTCGAGGCCTACGACGACGACGCCGGCGTCACCGCCGAGTTCAACCGCAACGTCCTACGCGTCGTGAACCGTGAGCTGGGCGCCGACTTCGTCCCGGAGCGGTTCCGCCACGTGGCCCGGTGGGACGCCCGCCAGGAGTGGATCGAGATGCGATTGCGCTCCGACCGCGACCAGATGGTGCACATTCCTGCCGTCGGGCTCGAGGTCGCCTTCGACGCCGGCGAAGAGATGCGCACCGAGGTGAGTGCCAAGTTCCGCCGCCGCGGCGTCACGGCCGAGCTGGCCGCGGCCGGCTTCGAGCTCGACCAGTGGTGGACCGACGCCGCCGGCGACTTCGCTCTGTCGCTGTCGTTCGCCGTCTAGGCCCATGCCCCCGTTCTCGTCACGTCAGCGAGCCGTTTTCGCACGCTCGGGTGACGAGAACGGGGTCGGCGGCGATCACGCTGCCACCGTGGGTACGAAGGCCGACCAGAGCGTGGCGTACTCGCCGCCGAGCGCCAAGAGCTCGTCGTGGCTGCCCTCCTCGGCGATGCGGCCAGCGGCGATCACGAGGATGCGGTCGGCGGTGCGCGCGGTGGGAAGCCGGTGGGCCACCAGCACGGTGGTCCGGCCGGCGGCCACCACGCCCATGGCCCGCTGGACACGGCTCTCGCTGGCCAGATCGAGCTGGGAGGTGGCCTCGTCGAGCAGCAGCACGGCGGGATCGACGAGCTGCGCCCGGGCCAGGGCCACCAGCTGGCGCTGCCCGGCCGACAGGGACCGGCCCCGCTCGCTCACCGACGCGTCGTAGCCACCTTGGAGACCGGCCACGAACTCATGGGCACCGACGGCGCGGGCCGCCGCCTCGATCTCGGCGTCGGTGGCGTCGGGGCGGCCGTAGGCGATGTTGTCGCGGATCGTGCCGGTAAAGAGGAAGGCCTCCTGCGGCACCACGCCGAGCTGGCGCCGGAAGGCGCCGAGGTCGAGGTCGCGCAGGTCGACGCCGTCGATCCGCACCGCCCCGGCGGTGGGGTCGTAGAAACGGGCGATGAGCTTCACAATGGTGGACTTGCCGGCGCCCGTCTCGCCGACGAGGGCCACCGTCTCGCCGGGAGCGATCGTGACGTCGATGCCGCCGAGCGCCTCGTCGCCGGCAGTGCCCGGGTAGCGGAAGTGGACGTGGTCGAACCGGATCTCGCCGCGTAGACGGCCGGGCTCGACCGGATGGGCGGCAGACGGGGTGCGGGTCGGTGTGGCCAGCAGCTCCTCGATCTTGTCGACCGACGCCGCCGCCTGCTGCCAGGTGTCGAAGACCTGGGAGAGCTGTTGGATGGGCGAGAAGAACTGGTTGAGGTAGAGGAGGAAGGCGATCACGACGCCGGCCGCCACGACGCCGTGGGCGACCAGAGCGGCGCCGGTGCCGAGCACCACCACGGCGCCGAGATCGCCGAGCAGGAGCACGAACGGGAAGTAGAGGGCGACGAGGCGCTGGGCGCCGAGTCGGGCGTCGAGGTATTCACCGTTGACGCCGCGGAAGCCGGCGATGTTGCGGTCCTCCCGCACGTAGGCCTGGGCCACTCGCACGCCCGAGAGGCTCTCCTGCAGGTTGGCGTTGACGCTGGCGATCGAGTCGCGGGCCCGGGCATAGGCCGACGACGACGCCCGCTGGTACCACCAGGTGGCAACGACCAGCGGCGGCAGCACCACCGCCGTCGCCAGGGCAAGGGGTGGCGACAGGATGATGAGGAACACGAAGACGCCCACACACGTGAGCAGTCCGACCACGGCGTTGATGAGCCCGGTCTGGATGAGCTGTGACAAGGCGTCGACGTCGGTGGTCATGCGGGTCATGATGCGGCCCGCCATCTCGCGGTCGTAGTAGTCGAGCGACAGGCGCTGCAGGTGGGCGAAGATCTTGACTCGCAGGGCGTAGAGGAGCCGCTCGGCCGTCTGGCCGGTGACGAAGGTGTAGCCCCACGTGACCACCCAGTCGAGCAGGACGGCAGCAGCGAAGAGTGCGGCGCTCCACCACAGGATTGCCTCATCTCCCACCCGCACGCCGCTGTCGATGCCCCACTGGATGAAGAACGGGCCCAGCAGGGTCAGGACGGCGTCGGCCACGACCAGCGCCAGGCCGAGCAGCAGCCAGCGCCACCACGGGCGGATGAAGCGCAGGATGCGGAAGCGCACGCCGGACGGCGGCGCCTCGGCGGCGACGGCGTCGTCGACGTGCGGGTCGTCGTCGACGGGAGGAAGGCGGTCGACGGCGGTGAGCAACTCGGGGGTGGCCGACAGGGCGATGCCGAAGGGACCGCCGCCGACGCTGCCGCGGTTGGCCCCGGGTCCGAACCGCGCCGGCGCCGTGACGACACGAGAAGGCGGCGCCGGACGGGCACCGTCTCCGTTGCCGTGTGGCACTGCCGGCACGAGCTGGCCGGTCTCGTCGCCTTCGGCTCCGTCGTCGGGGCCGGCGAGGAGGGAACGGTAGATGCCGCTGCGCGCCATCAGGTCGTCGTGGCTGCCCTGGTCGACGACCCGGCCCCGGTCGACCACGACGATGCGCTGGGCCAGCCGGAGGGTGGAGCGGCGATGGGCGATGAGGATGGTGGTGCGCCCGGCCATCAGCTCCTGGAGGGTGGCGTGGATGGCCTCCTCGGTGGCGGCGTCGACCGACGACGTGGCGTCGTCGAGGATCAGGATGCGCGGGTCGGTGAGAATGGCCCGCGCCAGGGCGATCCGTTGGCGTTGCCCGCCCGACAACGTCAGGCCGCGTTCGCCGACGACGGTCTCGTAGCCGTCGGGGAGTTCGGCGATGAAGCCGGCGGCGCCGGCGGCGCGCGCCGCCCCGTGCACGTCGGCATCGGTGGCATCGGGTTGTCCGTAGGCGATGTTGGCCCGGACGGAGTCGGAGAAGAGGAAGGCGTCCTCGAACACCACTCCGACCTGGCGACGCAACGAGTCGAGGGTGACGTCGCGGACGTCGGTTCCGTCGATGGAGACGCGGCCCTCGCTCACGTCGTAGAACCTGGGCAGGAGCGCGATCACCGTCGACTTGCCCGACCCGCTCGCCCCGACGAGCGCCACGACCTCGCCGGCCCGGACGCGCAGGTCGAAGCCGTCGAGCACGGGATGTTCGCTCGTGTACCCGAAGCGCACGCCGTCGAACTCGACCTCGCCGTGGAGCGCCGGGAGGTCCTGGGCGTCGGGGCGTTCCTGGACGGCGGAGTTGGTCTCGAGGATGTCGAGCACCCGCTCGGTGCCGGCCCGGGCCTGCTGGCCGACGGCCATCAACGACGCCAGCATTCGAACCGGCGCCACCAGTTGCACGAGATAGGAGGAGAAGGCGAGGAACGTGCCCAGCGTCAGGTCGCCGCGCAGCGCCAGCCAGCCGCCGAGGGCCAGCACGGCAACCTGGGCGAGCGCCGGCACGGTGGCCAGCATCGGGGTGAAGCGGGCCTGGAGCCGGATCAGCCGTTGCCGCGCGCCGTAGAGCTGGCGGGCCGTCGAAGCCAGGCGGGCGAGCTCACGGTCCTCCTGCCCAAAGCCCTTCACGACCCGGACGCCGGTGACGGCTTCGTCGACAACCCCGGCGACGTCGCCGGCTCTCTGCTGGGCGTCCCACGTGGCCGGGAAGATCGTGCGGCGCAGCTTGAGCGTCAACACCAGGAGGATCGGCAGTGTCACGAGCATCACCGCGGTGAGCGGCGGCGACAGCACCGTCATCACGATCAGCGACAGCACGAGCATGACGAGGTTGCCGAGCATGATGGGGAGGAAGGAGAGCAGCCCCTGGATCAAGCCGAGGTCGGACGAGGCGCGCGAGACGAGCTGGCCCGTCTGCAACGAATCGTGGCCGGCGAAGTCGAGCCGCTGCAGGCGCTCGTAGATGGCGTTGCGGAGGTCGAACTGGACGTCGAGGCTGACGCGGCCGCCGACCCAGCGGCGGACGTACGCCGCCGTGAAGGAGAACACCGCCGCCGCCACGAGGAGCAGGAGCCAGGGCCACAGCGGACGGTCCTGGGCCACGATCACGTCGTCGACCACGACCTTCTGGACGACGGGAACGAACGCCGCCACCGCCTGGCCGGCGATGGCGGCGCCGAGAGCCAGCACCACGTTGCGGCGGTGGGCCAGGAGGTAGGGGGCGAGGCGGCGGATCCAGCCGCCCTTGGCCGCCGCTTCGGTCATCGGGCCGCCCGCTCGTCGAAGACGCGCGCGAGCACCACGAGGGCATGAAGCACGCCGGCGCGGTCGTCGGGGGGCACGTCGCCCAGGATGCCGGTCATCGCTTCGCTCACGGCGCGCTGGGCCCGTCGGAGTGCCGAATGACCGTCGGTGGTGACTTCGAGCCGAACGCCGCGGCGGTCGGCATCGACCCCGCACCGGCGCACCCAGCCCCGGCTGACGAGGCCGTCGAGGAGGCCGCTGAGCGACGGCCGGCTCATGTCCGCCTTCGCCGCGAGGCGGCTGGCCCGCTCGGGCGAGGAGGCGACGACGGAGAGGACCCGGAACTGGGCCAGCGTCATGTCGCCGAGCACCCGCTCCAGGACGCGGGCGCCGGTGGCCAGGGCCCGGGCCGCCTCGACGAGATCGCTCACATGGTTAGGCTACCGAACTACCTACCATTCGCCGCTCCAGGAGCCGCTCGGCGAGCGGCCCGAACCCCAGGGCGATCACTGTCCACATCACGAGCTGAACGCCGAGCGACGCCACCCGGAAGTTCCACAGCACCACCGGGGGAAACGTGATGCCGGCGTCGGTGACGGCGTCGACCACTCCGGGGATGGCGACCTGTGGCACCTCGTTGACGCCCGGCAGGGCCAGGTAGCAAGCCGCCATGGCCGCGACGTAGCCGCCGCCGACCAGCAGGGTGGCGTTCCACTCGCCGAACCGGGCGACGAGTCGGCGGCGCACGACCACGGCCGCCACCAGGCCGGCCACCGAGAGCGCCACCATGGCCAGATAGAGCACCGTCCGGCGGCCGATCGTGTCCTCTTGGCCAATGGCGGGCGGGTTGGCGGGGTACTTCAGCAGCGGGACCAGGTACAGGCCGACGAACCCGAGCAGGCCGAGCAGGGCCGCCGTTCCGCGGGCGGTCCGCAGGCCGATGCGGCCGTAGGCGACCGTGAAGACAAGGGCGAAGATGCCGCCGATGGCGACGCCGTAGAGAAGGGCGCCGGTGCCCAAGCCGGCCGAGGCCTGCACCGACCGGCTGACGGTCTCCTCATGAGGCGTGCCGGCCGCGTCGTGCCGAGCCTCGACGGCGGACTCGAAGGCGATGGCCGTGTTGACGCTGGGTTCACCTCTCCAGCGGGCGAACCCGAAGGCCGCCAGGCCGGCGACCAAGCCGACCAACATCCCGCGGATCAGCAGGCTCCGGACCACCGTCCGGGCTCAGTGACAGGGAAAGCCGAGCAGGTGACGCGCGTCGTGCATCCACTCGTGCAGCAGGTGTCCACCGATGAACGACGTGGCACCCTGCTCCGAGCCGACCAGGTAGAGCAGGTACAGCATCAGCGTGGCGGCGAACACGATGTACGGCCCCCACTGCCGGATGGGAATGGTGATCGCTTCGGGCCGGGCGACGGCGGCGACGTCGGTCATGGTGACTCCTCTGGGATCTCGCGTCCCGTTGCAGGCGTGGTACCGGGTCTGGCTCTCACTGGGGCGCGACCGCGTCGGACTTCCACCGTCTTCCGGTGGCGGGGATGGTAACCCACCAGAACCGCGCCCGCGGCTGACGCAGCCAACCCTGGACGTCGACGACGACATCGGTGGGGTTCACGCCGCCGCGGATCTTGATCCGGCCGAACAGGTCGGCCGCCACCACGACGCCGTTGGCGATGTTCTGGTTCGGGCCGGACCAGTTGATGCTCGAGTTGCCGGGCCACGGCTCGTTGCCCAGGCGGCGACGTAGCCGGCACCCTCCGTGTTGGTCACCGTGAGGTTGATCACGATCGACGACGAGAAGCCTTGCGGGGGAACGTCGACTGTCACGTAGCGCTCCTCATTCGGCTGCAGGCGGTGCGCGATAGCCGGCGACGGCGCCTACGACGTACTGGCTCGGATCGGTGATCTCGAACGTGAAGGAGTAGGTATGTCGCCATCAACGGTGTTGTTCGGCTGGAAGTAACCGGCGAAGCGAATCCCGGGACCCTGCGGGATCGGCCCCCAGATCGATCCCCGGACCGACGGGTGGCATGGTGAGCCGGCGGAAGGCGAACACCGAGCTGTTCGCAGGCGTGCCGGACGGGCTCGCGTAGTAGATCGTTGCGTCAACGGCGACGCGCCCACGAAGGCGCTGGCGTCGATCGTGCGGTAGGTCCAAATCCGGTTGAGCCGGGGCGCGACGCGACAGGCCGCCAACGTGCTCACTTACCACGGCGCCTCCCGTCCGGGCCACGAGCGGGCCAGTGCCCGCGCGAGCGTGGGCCAGGCAGTGCGTGGGCCAGGCAGGGATCGAACCTGCGACCCAGGGATTATGAGTCCCCCGCTCTGACCACTGAGCTACTGGCCCGCCTGAGCTCCGGGGGAGGGACTCGAACCCTCAACCAACGGATTAACAGTCCGCTGCGCTGCCGATTGCGCTACCCCGGAAGACAGTCTGGAGAGGTTAGTTCACTCGCTGTCGAGGAACTCCTTCAGCTTCTGGCTGCGCTGGGGATGGCGCAGTTTGGCGAGGGTCTTGGCCTCGATCTGGCGGATCCGCTCCCGGGTGACGCCGAACTCCTTGCCGACCTCCTCCAGCGTCCGGGACTGGCCGTCGATCAGCCCGAACCGGAGCTTCACGACCTCCTTCTCGCGGTCCGACAGCTCGCCGAGGGCTTCCTCGACGGCCTGGGCCAGCATGCGGCGAGTGGCGACCTCAGCGGGAGCGTCGGCGCCCGAGTCCTCGATGAAGTCGGCCAGGTTGGAGTCGTCCTCCTCCCCCACGGGCGAGTCGAGCGACAACGGGTCGAGGGCGATGCGCTGGATCTCCCGCACCCGCTCCGGGCTGAGCCCGGTCTTCTCGGCCAGCTCGTCGGTGGTGGGTTCGCGCTCCAGCTCCTGGGTCATCTGGCGCTGGATCCGCATCACCCGGTTCATGCTCTCCACCATGTGGACCGGGATGCGGATGGTGCGGGCCTGGTCGGCGATGGCCCGGGTGATGGCCTGGCGGATCCACCACGTGGCGTACGTCGAGAACTTGAAGCCCTTCGTGTAGTCGAACTTCTCGACGGCCCGCATCAGCCCGAGGTTGCCCTCCTGGATCAGGTCGAGGAACAGCATTCCCCGACCGACGTAGCGCTTGGCGATCGACACGACCAGGCGGAGGTTGGCCTGGATGAGCTCGGCCCGGGCCTCGTCGCCGTCGCGGATGGCGCCGGCGCAGATCCGGCGGTCCATGTCGGCGAGGTGGCCGTTCTCGAGGCGTTGCAGGGCCTGCACGCCGGCCTCGATGCGCATGGCCAGGTCGCGCTCGTCCTCGGAGGTGAGCTGGCTGACCCGGCCGATCTCCTTCAGGTACATCCGGACCGTGTCGGACGTGCCGCCCTCGCCCCGGTCCGTGGTGGGGGCGCGGGGCGGCCGCCGGCGCGGGCGCGGCGCCTCGGCTCCGGCCTCCGCTCCCGTCTCGACCTCGACGATGGTGGCGCCGTTGGGCGGATCCTCGTCGAGGGATTCGTCCACGGTGATGCCCTGCTCCTGCAGCGAGGTGCGCACCGTGGTGATGACTTCCTCGGTGAGCTCGACGTACCGGAGCACCTGGGCCACGCGCTCGGCGTGCACCACGCCTCGTGCTCGCCCTTCTTGTACCAGGCCCGCCCAATCGGCCGGCACGATCTCGTCGAACGGCGGAAGGGTGGACGACTCCGTCACGCGCGCTCCTCGATGCGTCGGTCGAGCCACCCTAGCAACTGCTCCGCGGCGAGGGGCCCGGCTTCCGGGTCGTCGAGCTGTTCCACGAGGACCTTGCCGCGGGCGTGTTCACGGGCCTGGCTGAAGTCGCCGCGAAGGCTCTCGAGACGGCGGCGCGCCGCCACCCCGATGAGGTGCCGAGCGTGCCGATCGGGGTTCTCGTCGACGTCGGTGACGGCCAACCGCTCGAGCAGTTCGCGCGTCGCCGGGTCGGCCAGCTCGATGGCCTTGCGCGTATCGCCCTGGGCCTCGGCGAGGGCGCGGAAGGCGGCGAGGTGCTGCTCGTCGGCGAACAACGGCTCGATCAGCCACGGGGCGATGTCGTCCCACCGGTGCACCAGCAACGCCAGCGCCACCGCCTCGGCGCTCTCCTTCGGCGCCGGTCGAGGCGCCGGCACGTCGACGCGCACCGCCCCGGGCCGCCGCAGGCCCTCCACCATCGTCGCCACCGACAGGCCGGTCTGGGCGGCGACCTCGCCGGCGTACAAGCGCTGCACGTTCGGATCGGGATGCTCGCGGACGACGGCCAGCGCCGCCTCGGCCAGCCGGGCCTTGCTCTCCGGTGTGCGCAGCGAGCCGTGCCGCATCACGCGATCGAGACGGAAGCGTAGGAACGGCACGGCCTGCTCCACGGCGGCCCGCAGCGCCTCCGGGTCGGACTGGGCCAGCTCCCCCGGATCCTGCCCCGGCGGGAGCCGCACCACGCTCACCTCGATGTCGTACTTCTTCTCCCACTCGTAGAAGCGGGCGGCGGCGCCCTGGCCGGCATCGTCGGCGTCGAAGGCCAGCACCATCCGGCCGGCGAAGCGCCGCAGCAGCCGCACGTGCTCCTCGGTGAGGGCGGTGCCGCAGGTGGCGACGGCACGCGGCACGCCGGCGCGGTGCAGGCCGATGACGTCGGTGTAGCCCTCGCACACCACGACCTGATCGGCGGTGACGATGTCGGTCTTGGCCCAGTTCAAGCCGTACAACGTCTTGGACTTGGCGTAGATCCTGGTCTCGGGCGAGTTCTTGTACTTCGCCGGATCGTCGCTGCCGGGCAGGATCCGCCCGCCGAAGGCGACGGGGTCGCCGGCCTCGTTGAAGATCGGGAACATCACCCGGGCCCGGAAGGCGTCCTGGAGCCGGTCGCGACGGTTCACGAAGGCGAGGCCGCTGTCGCGCGCCACGTCGGCGGGCAGGCCGAGACTGGTGACGAGGGCATCCCAGTCGTCGGGCGCCCAGCCGATCTTGAAGTGGCGGGCGATGTCGCCGGTGATGCCCCGGGCCCGCAGGTAGTCACGCGCCGGCCGGGCGTCGGACCCCTCGAGCAGGCGGGCGTGGTACCAGTCGACCGCCCGCGCCATGGCGTCGACCAGGACCTGGCGGCGTTGGCGGTCGCGCCCTTCGCCGCCGCTCGTGTAGCGCAGCTGGATGCCGGCTCGGCCGGCGAGCAGCTCGACCGCGCTCACGAAGTCGAGGTGCTCGATCTCGCGGATGAACGAGATGACGTCGCCGCCGGCGTTGCACCCGAAGCATTTGTAGATGCCAAGGGCCTCGTTCACCCCGAACGACGGCGTCTTCTCCGCGTGGAACGGGCACAGCCCGACCCAGCGGACGCCGACACGACGCAGGCTGACGTACTGCTGGACCACGTCGACGAGGGGTACGGC
>JBKOXV010000255.1:0-13053 GCA_046725105.1 bacterium
CGCCTACTGAGCGTGGCCGCCTGGGCTGCGCACAGGCTACCGGCCGGTAGCCACGCTGAGCAAGGTCGAGCCGCCACAAAACCACGTAAGGTGACGAAACTGTCACACCGACCCCAATCGGCGCGCGCTGAGAAGCGCGCCGGCGACGATGGCAGCCGTCTCAGCCCGCAACACATGGGGCCCCAGCGCCACGGTGGGTAGCCCTGCGGCGCGCTCCTCCGGTGCCCAGCCGCCCTCGGGACCGACGAGGACGACGGGGCGATCGAGAGTGACGGGGTCACCGCCGCTGTCGGCCAGGGTCGCACCCGTCCACGTCGCCACCTCGGCGAACGGTCGCACCTGGTCCACGTCCAGCAGCCACGCTCGCCTCGCCTGCATGGCCGCCTCACGCGAGACCCGACGCAGACGGTCGGTGTGACGGCGGCCCCGCTCCCCGTCCCACTGGACGACGCAGCGAGCGGTCGCCATCGGAACGACCCGGTCGACGCCGAGCTCGGTCAGCTTCTGAACGACCAGCTCGGGCCGATCGCCCTTCAGCACACCGAAGGCGACCGTGATCGGCGGCGTCGGGTTGGGCTCGTGTTCGATGGGCCCGGCCGGAGACAAGGAGGTGCCGAACATGCACGGCCGCCAGCCGCCTGCGCCATCGGAAACGGTCACGAGATCACCCCGCCTGAGGCGAAGCACACGTTCGAGGTGGTGGCGATCCTCCGGCGCCAGCACCGGTTTGTCAAGGGCGGCCACGAAGGCGTGGGCCGCCGCGCCGACCCGGGCCGGGCCGACGCCGCCCATCACTTGAAGGCCGACCGCAGGCGCGAGAACACGCCGCTGGGCGGCGGGTCGACGCTCTCGCCGCGCTCCTCGGCGAGCCGTCGCAGCAACTCCTGCTCCGTGGAACTGAGGTCGGTGGGCGTCTCCACCCGGGCGACGACGCGCAGATCGCCCCGGCCGCGGCCGTCGACGTGCGGGATGCCGCGATGGCGCAACCGGAACTCGCGTCCGCTCTGCGTACCGGCGGGAACAGCGACATCGACGGCGCCGTCAGGCGCTCGGATCTCGACGTGCGTCCCGAGCGCGGCCTGGGCGATCGAGACGGGTACCTCGGCGACGAGGTCGTACCCGTCACGGCGGAAACGGTCGCTGGCGGCCACGCGCACGTGCACGTAGAGGTCGCCGGCCGGCCCGCCGTACTGCCCGGCGGCGCCCCGGCCGGCCAACCGCAGCGTGGAGCCGGTGTCGACGCCAGCCGGCACATCGACGTTGTACGTGCGCTCTTCGACCACACGCGTCTCGCCGCGGCAGCGGGAGCACGGCGTCGACACGATCTGGCCGCTGCCGCCGCAGCGCCGGCACGGGGCCGCCGTGACCATCTGTCCGAAGACGCTCTGGCGGACCCGACGGACCTGACCGAGGCCGCCGCACTCGTTGCACGTGACGGGGCGAGTACCGGGCGCGGCGCCGGTGCCGCTGCACTCCTCGCACACCACGGCGGTGCGTACAGTGACCGGCACCGTGGCGCCGAAGATGGCGACTTCGAACGCGACGTCGGCGACGACCTCGAGGTCCTGGCCACGCGGCGGTCCGGTCGGACCACGCTGGGCGCCGAACGGCGACGAACCGCCGAAGAACGCGTCGAAGATGTCGCCGAGCCCGCCCCCGGCGAAGAAGGGGTCGGACGAGGCCCCCACCGCGGCCTCGCCGAAACGGTCGTAGCGCGCCCGTTGCTCGGGATCGGAGAGCACCTCGTAGGCGCGAGCGACCTCTTTGAACTGCTCCTCGGCGGCGGGGTCGGGGTTGGTGTCGGGATGGAGCTCACGCGCCCGTCGCCGGTACGCCCGCTTGATCTCGTCGGCCGTGGCGCTCCGGGATACGCCGAGAAGCTCGTAGAAATCGGCCATGACGGCTGGACCCTACCCGTCGGAAAGCCGGCGCCCGAGGCGCTCGCTGACGACGTCGACGGCGGCGAGGGCGTGCGGATAATTCATGCGGGTGGGGCCGAGCACACCGATCGTGCCGATTGGCTCCCCCTCGACGATGTACGGCGCCACGACCACCGAGCAGGCCACGAGCGGCTCGACGCCGTGCTCGGCCCCGATCGCCACCGAGAGGCCCCGATGCAGGACGTCGCGCAGGAGCGAGACGACGACGTACTGCTGCTCGAGGGTCTGCAGCACGTTGCGAACGACGTCGACGGCGTCGAAGGCGGCGGCCATGTTGGCGGCGCCGCCGACGTACACGAGGTCGTCGGCCCGGCCGCTGCCTGACAGGGCCCGCACGGCCTGGCTGCAGAGGTCGTCGACGGCCGGGTCGCCGGTACGGGGAACACTGGTGACGGCAGTGGGCGCCCGGCCGATGACGTGGCCGGCGAGATGGGCGGATGCCGCGTTCACCGTGGCCTCGGAGGCCTCGTCGTCGGGTTCGAGGTGCTGGTCCTCCACGCTGCCGTTCGAGAGCACGCTCACCAACAGGACGGCACGGGGCGACAGTGACACGAGTTGCACCGAGCGCAGCGTGGCCCCCTCGTGGGGCGGCCCCACGACGACGGCGGCATAGTCGGTGAGACGGCTGAGCAGGCGGCTGGTCTCGTGCAGCATCTGCTCGAGGGCGCCGTGGGCGGAGTCGAAGAAGGCCCGGACTTCGTGGGCCCGGGCGGCATCGAGGCGGCCCGGATGAGCCAGGTGGTCGACGAAGAAGCGGTAACCCTTGTCGGTGGGCACACGGCCCGCCGACGTGTGGGGCTGGGCGAGAAAGCCCTCCTGCTCCAGCACCGCCATCTCGTTGCGAACCGTGGCCGGCGACACCCGGACGCCCGGGGCCGCGGCGACGTGACCGGATCCCACCGGCTGGGCGGTGGAGATGTACTCCTGGACGACAGCCCGGAGGATCGCGGTCTTGCGTTCGTCGAGCATCTGGCACTCAAGGGTACCGAGTGCCAGCCGGGTCCCGCCCGTTTCACGCTTGTTTGACCACCTCTGACGTGGTTGAGCCGGCGGGAAACACCGGGGGTGGGGAGTGGTCAGTCGTCGAGGCGGAGGGCGGCGATGAAGGCCTCCTGGGGCACTTCGACTCGCCCGATCGACTTCATCCGCTTCTTGCCCTCCTTCTGGCGCTCGAGGAGCTTGCGCTTGCGGGTGATGTCGCCGCCGTAGCACTTGGCCAAGACGTCCTTGCGCTTGGCCTTGACCGTCTCGCGGGCGATGATCTTGCCGCCGATGGCGGCCTGGATGGGCACGTCGAACAGCTGGCGGGGGATGAGCTCGCGCAACTTCTCGCACATGCGCCGGCCGTAGTCGTAGGCCTTGTCTCGGTGCACGACCGTGCTGAAGGCGTCGGCGGGCACCCCGTTGAGCAGCACGTCGACCTTGACCAGGTTGGCGTGCTGGTACGTGTCGGGCTCGTAGTCGAGGCTGGCGTAGCCCTGGGTGCGGCTCTTCAGCTGGTCGAAGAAGTCGATGACGACCTCGGCCAGCGGGATGCGGTAGACGAGCTCGACCCGCTCCGGCGAGAGGTATTCGAGCTTCTGCATCTCGCCCCGACGGGACTGGCAGAGATCCATCACCGTGCCCGTGTACGTCGTGGGCGTGAGGATGGTGGCGCTGAGGTAGGGCTCCTCGATGGCGGCGATCTCCTGGGGCGGCGGCATGTCGGCCGGATTGTCGATCACGGCCGTGGCGCCGTCGGTACCCAGCACCCGGTACTCGACCGATGGGACCGTCGCGATCAGGGCCAGCCCGAACTCCCGCTCCAGCCGCTCGCGGACGATCTCCATGTGCAGGAGGCCGAGGAATCCGCACCGGAAGCCGAAGCCCAGCGCGCCCGAGGTCTCGGGGACGTAGGTGATCGAGGCGTCGTTGAGCTTGAGCTTCTCGAGGCTCTCGCGGAGATCCTCGAAGTCGTCTCCGTCGACCGGATAGAGGCCGCAGAACACCATCGGTTTCGGATCGCGGTAGCCCTCGAGGGCGGTGCGGGCGGGCCGGGCCGCTTCGGTGACCGTCTCACCGGAGCGGGCCTCGCCGACGTCCTTGATGCCGGCGATCAGGTAGCCGACCTCCCCCGGGCCGAGCTCGGCGACCGGCGTCGGGACGGGAAGGCGCACGCCGACCTCGTCGGCGGGATGGATGGCGCCCGTCTGCATGAACCGCAGGCGCATGTCGGTGGCCAAGCGGCCGTTCACGACCCGGACCGACGACACCACGCCCCGGTACTGGTCGTACTGGCTGTCGAAGATGAGCGCCTGGAGCGGCGCGTCGGGCTCGCCGGACGGCGGTGGGATGCGGGCGATCACGGCGTCGAGGAGATGGCCGACGCCCTCCCCCGTCTTGGCACTGATGCGCAGGATGTCGTCGGCGGCGATCCCGAGGACCCGCTCGATCTCCGCCGCGTACCGCTCGGGTTCGGCGGCCGGCAGGTCGATCTTGTTCAGGACGGCCACGATCTCGAGGTCGTGCTCCAGGGCGAGGTAGCAGTTGGCCAGGGTCTGGGCCTCGATGCCCTGGGCCGCGTCGACCAGCAGTACGACGCCTTCGCACGCCGCGAGCGAACGGCTCACCTCGTAGCCGAAGTCGACATGGCCCGGCGTGTCGATCAGGTGCAGGGTGTAGCCCTTCCAGGTGACCCGCACGTTCTGCGCCTTGATGGTGATGCCCCGCTCGCGCTCGAGATCCATCGAGTCGAGATACTGCTCGCGCATCTCGCGAGGGTCGACGGCGCCGGTGAGCTCCAGGATCCGGTCGGACAGGGTCGACTTCCCGTGGTCGATGTGGGCGATGATCGAGAAGTTGCGGATGCGATCCATGGGGGCGTCTGGGAACGCTACCGCCCGCCCCTGTAGCATGTCTCGGCCCCCCGAAAGGATCTCGATGGCGAACATCAAGAGCCAGAAGAAGCGCAACCTGACCAACGCCAAGGCTCGCGAGCGGAACAAGGCCGTGAAGAGCGAGCTGAAGACGCGCGTCAAGGCGGCCGCCGCCACGGGTGACGGCGACGCCGTCCGCATCGCCCAGAAGCGCCTCGACAAGGCGGCCACCAAGGGTGTCATCCACAAGAACCAGGCCGCGCGCCGCAAGAGCCGCCTGATGAAGGCGGCAGCAGCCGGCCCGGCCGAGGCCGAGGCCGAGGCCGGAGCCGAGTAGCGCCGCTCGATCACGGTTCTTGTCGGCGCTTGGTGCGGTTTTCGGCGCGATCGCCCGACAGGAATCGCTGCGGGACGGGCGGTTAGCGGCGGGCGGTGGCGGGCCGGGGGGCCAGCCGCGACAGCCGGGCCACCAGGACCTCCATCACCAGCTCGGGCGGCCACGACTTCTGGCCGCGCAGATCGAGGTCGGCGCCGGCCAGCAGCTCCACGGCGCGGGCCACACCGTCGTGGCCGAGGCGCCGGACCTGTTCGAGCGCCTTCTGCGCCTGGAACGGCGCCACTTTCAGCAGTGACGCCGCGCTCGAGCGGTCGCGGACGTCGGCGCCGTCGAGGCGCAGCATCCGCTCGTAGTGGCCCTGCAGGATCGCCATCACCACCAGCGGATGGCGGTCCATGCGGTTAAGCATGCTGAGGGCGCCCGCCGTGTCGCCCCGGTCGATGGCGTCGGTGAGGTCCCAGGGCGGAACCGAGCCGGCCTCGCCCAGGAACGGCTCGACGTCGGCCTTGGTGAGACGGCCCTCGAAGACGGCCAGCGTGTCGAGCAGGGCCGGGAGCCGGCCGACGTCCTCGCCCAGCCACTCTGTGATGGCGGCCTTGGCGCCCGGGTCGAGCCGCACGTCGGAGGCCGCCACGCGCTCGTCGATCCAGCCGCCGCGTTCCTTGCTGGTGCGACCGGCGCCGGTGGCCACGATCTCACCGCCGGCCTTCTTGACGGCGTCGAGGAGGGCCTTGGGGAGGCGTTCGCCCGACGCCGTCAGCACGAGCTTGGTGGTGGGCAGGGGATCGGCCAGGTAGCCGGCCAGCGGCGCCGGATCGGTGAACCGCTGCACGCCGCGCGCGACGACCACGCGCCGGTCCGTGAGGAACGGCGGCGTGCGGGCGGCGTCGACGACAGGGCCGAGGGTGTAGTCGTCCCCGTCGAATTCCTCGACGACGAGGCTGCGGTCGGCCTCACCCACCAGCCGCTGCACGAGCTCGGCGACCGCCTCCCCGAGCAGCACCTCGTTGTCACCCCGCAGCAGGTACAGGCTCACGGCTCGGCGCGCGCGGCCAGGATGGCGTCGATCACGTCAGCGGCCCGCCGCGCCGCCCGCGCATCACGGGCCCGGATCACCTGGGCTCCCTTCGTGACGGCCAGGGCCACCTCCGCCGCCGTCTCGGCGTCGACGACGTCGACCCCCGGCGGCACGGCGTCGCCAGGCGCCAGCACGACCGTTCGGTGATCCTCGAGCACCGGGCGACGCTATCCGCAGCGACAGCACCGCCAACACGATCAATCCGACCACCATCATCACGCCGGCATCCGCCTCGCCCAGTGGCGCCTGGGCCCCGACCCGAGCCACGAGGGCGAACCATCGCACGCCGAGACGGGTGGGTAGATGGAGTAGCGGCGCCGCCGCCGGCACCAGTCCGGCGACCACACCGGCCGGTAGGCCCCACATCATGAGCGGGCCGGCGACCGGCACCGCCAGCAGGTTGGCCGGGACCGACACGACGGGGATGCTGCCGAAGGCCGTGACCGCCACGGGCGCTACGCCGACCTGCGCCGCCACCGTGACGCCGAGCGCCTGGGCCAGCGGCCTCGGCCTCGGCAGGCGCGCCGCCAACGGCCCGGCCAGCACGGCGATGCCCGCCGTCGCACCGACCGACAACCACCAACCCACCGACCACACCAACAGCGGGTCGATCAGGATCATCAGTGTGACCGCCAGCGCCAGCAGGCGGACGGTGCTGGCCGGCCGGCCCAGGACCGTGGCGGTGGCGGCGATGGCAGCCATGGCCGCCGCCCGGACGATGGACGGCTCGAACCGGGTCAGGAGGGCGAACCAGCCGATCAGCCCGATCGTCACCGCGAAGCGAGGCAGCAGCGTGAGGCGGCGAAGCACCGGGCCGACCAGCACCATCAGAAAGGCCAGGTTCTCGCCAGAAACCGCAGTCAGGTGGCTGAGTCCAGACGCCCGGAAGTCGTCGACGAGATCGGGCGGCTCGTCGCGGTCGTCGCCGAGCACGAACCCGGTGAACAGGGCCCGCTCGGCGGGCGACAGCGTGGCGGCGCCGTCGACCAACGTCCGGCGCACCCGGTTGGCGGCGCGGCTCACCACGTCGCCGTCGTCGTGGTCGTACACCCGCGAGACCTGGAGTTGTCCGGCCACGTGCCGCTCGGCCAACAGACGGCGCACCACCGGACGGACCGGCCCGAGCCGGCCGACGACGGCCACTCGCTCTCCGGCCTGGCGCACGGACAACCGGCGGCCGGGGCCGCCTCGCGCCCACGCCTCGATCCGGTGACCGGCGGCGCGCACCGTCACCCGGATGGCCCCGTTCACGGCCTCCGGGTCGTCGAGCAAGGTCACGACGCCGTCGAACGGTGCCACGCGCAGCGGTGTGGTGCCCGCCCACGCCCGCGCCCCCAGTCCCGATGCCAGAAGGGCAGCACCCACGCACAGCAGCGCCGGGCGCCGAACAACCAGGCCGAACGCGGCCACCGCGGCGCCCGCCCACCACGGCACGGCGCGACTGGCCCACGCGCCGAGCGTGGTGGCGGCGGCGAGCCCGATGGTCCAAAGATCGTTCATGCCCGCGCCTCACCCAGTTGACGGTCACCAGGGGGAAGGGGTTGTCCGCCACGGGCGGGGGCGCGGCACCTAGCATCGACAGGATGCGCGCTCACCTCGACGTCGGCGTCGGCGTCCCGGCGGGCCCCGTCGCCTACCGGCGCCGGCTGCGCACGACCGGAGCGTTCATGGCGCTGGTGCCGCCGGGAATCGCTCTGGCGGTGGCCGCGCTGGTGTGGCGCTTCTATCCGTGCTCGGGCACCTCGTGCGTGTCGTCGGGCGCGGCCGGGTGGCTGCTGGCCGCCATGGCGCTGCCGACGTCGCTCGTGGTCGGAATGCCATGGGAAGCCGGCAGCGTGCGCTACACGGTGATGGGGGTGACGAGCGCCCTCGTGTGGATGGCGCTCGGCTACGCGGCGGCGCGCCGCGCCACCCGCTCACCGGTAGCGGACTGGCGCGACTGGTGGCGTGAATACGCGTGGTACCTCCTCGGTGTGTGGGCCGGCGTGGGCGTGGCGTTGGGCGTGTTGGCTTACGTGGTGGAACACCGGACGTTTCTGTAGGCAAGGTCTTCACCCCACCCTCACCAGGTCGCGGAAGGCGTCGAGCTTGGCCGGGCCGATGCCGCGCACGTCAAGTAGTTCGTCGACCGATGCGAGCGGGCCGTGGCGTGTCCGGTAGTCGACGATGGCCTGGGCCGTGGCCGGTCCGACGCCGGGGAGATCGTCGAGCTGATCGACGGTGGCCTGGTTGAGATCGAGCGGTGGCGGCGGGACCGACACCGCCGTGTCGGGGCTTACGCTCTCACCAACGGCCGGGACATAGACGCGCTGGCCGTCGACGACCCGCGCCGCCAAGGCGATGGCCTGCAGGTTGGCCGACGCGGTGGGACCACCCGCCGCCGTGATCACGTCGAGCACACGGGCGCCTGGCGGCACCTTGTAGACACCCGGTGAGACCACGGCGCCGGCCGCCTGCACCGTGAGCTCGGCGGTGGTGGTGGACGGGAGCGGTGGGCCGGCGCCGGATGGCCCCGATGGCGACGCCGGCACCGACGACGTGTCCGAGCGTCCGCCGGCCGTGGTGGCCACGCCCCGCGCCGAGGGACGGAACTGCTCCACCGGCGGCGCCGGCGACCGCAGCAACCACCACGCCGTGACGGCCAGGAGCAGTACCGCGCCGGCGGCGGTGGCCAGCCGGGCCAGCGTGATACCCGACAAGGCGACGGTGACGCGCGACCACCACGACGGGCGGGGCTCCGGACGGAGCAGATCGACCACGGCTTCCTCCTCGGGCGCGCCGAAACGGGCGGCAAAGGGGAAGTGGGAACGAGGTTACACCAGGGGTGTCACACCGAAGCGTGCCGAACGAGGTCGGCAACGGGGGAAGTGGCGGAGACGCTACAGGAGCGGTGTCACACGACGGTGCGCCGGGCGGTCCAGTCCGCTTCGATTTCGAACGGGATCCGCCGGTAGGCGCCCCAGTGGCCCTTGCGACACACGCGCCACTTCACGTACGACCCGACGTATCGGACGAGGAAGCCGACGACGCCGTATCGGTGCCACTGCCGGACGTGGACGGCCTCGTGTCGCATGAGATACGGCGACGCCTCGTGGCCCTGTCGCACCGACACGACCGACCCGAGTGTGATGGCGTCGGCGCCGGGCGGCACGGGCCCCCCGACGAGAAGGACCATGCCCGACCGCCGCTCCACGTGCACGAAGACCGACCCTCTTACGCGAGTGCCGCGGGGCGAGCAGCCGCGACGTCGTAGCCACCGAAACGGTGGGTTCGGCGTCGCGGATCCGTCGGGGTCGAGCTCCGCGGGCGGCTCGGCATCGGCCGCTAGAACAGACGGCTGGTGAGCTGGCGGCGGTAGCCGGCGGTGCGGGGGTCGTCCGGCCCCATGAGCTCGAGCAGGTCGACGTACTCCTGGCGGGCATCGTCGTCGTCACTCACCCGCTCGAGCAGCGCCTGCAGTTTGGTGTCGTAGTCGTCGGTGGGCTCGTCACCCAGGCGGGCCTTGGCGGCGACCCGCCGGATCCGATCGTTCTCCGGCAGCCGGGACAGCAGCGCCAGCGCTTCCTCGCCCTCGCCCCGCTCCACGAGCAGCTCAGCCAGCGCCACCACGGCGTCCTCGTTGCCTGGATCGATCTCGAGGGCCCGGCGCAGGCTCTCCTCGTCGCCGGCGGCGACGAGACCGGCGATGGTCTCCTCCTGCGCCGTCGGCAGCAGCCGCTCGACGAACTGGCGCACCGTGGCCTCCGGATGGGCGCCGAGGAACCCGTCGACCGGCTGGCCGTCCTTCAACCCCACCACCAGCGGGATGCTCTGGACGCCGAACGCCGCCGAGATGTTGGGGTTCTCGTCGACGTTGACCTTGACCAGCACAACCTTGCCGTCGGTGTCGTCGACGGCCTTCTCGATGATCGGCCCGAGCGTCCGGCACGGTCCACACCACGGCGCCCAGAGGTCGACGACCACGGGCACCTCCTTCGAGCGGTTGATCACCTCGGCCTCGAAGGTGGCATCGGTGACATCGAGAGCAGCCATGAGGGAAAAGGCTACCGGCCGTCACCCCGATACCCTTCGCCTCCATGGGTGACCCCCACGGCATCGACGTCCCGCCGGTCAGCGCGTGGCTCGCCGACCACGTCGATGGGACCACACCCCCGTTCCACTTCGACCTCATCGCCGGCGGGCACTCCAACCTCACGTACCGAGTCACCGACGGCGGGGGGCATCGCTTCGTGCTGCGCCGTCCGCCCCTCGGGCACGTGCTCCCGAGCGCCCACGACATGGGACGCGAGCACCGCATCATCAGCGCTCTCGGCCCGACGCCTGTGCCAGTGGCGCCGGCCCTGGGCTATTGCGACGAGGAGTCCGTCAACGGCGCACCCTTCTACGTGATGGGGTACGTCGACGGCCAGGTGATCCGGGACGCCGACGGCGCCAAGGCCGGCCTCACGGAGACGGGCCGCAAGGTGGCCGGGGAGAACATCGTCGACACGCTCGTCGCCCTCCACGCCGTCGACCCCGGCGCCGTCGGCCTGGGCGACCTCGGCCGCCACGACGGGTACATCGCCCGCCAGCTCAAGCGGTGGTACGGCCAGTGGAACGCGTCCAAGACCGGCGAGCTCCCTGCCGTCGACCGCGTCCACGACGCCCTCTCCGGTCGCATTCCCGAGCAAGGGCCGGCCGCCATCGTCCACGGCGACTACCGCCTCGACAACTGCATGCTCGATGGCGACGGTCACGTCCTGGCCGTGCTCGACTGGGAGATCTGCACCCTCGGCGATCCCCTCGCCGACGTCGGCATGCTGCAGGTGTACTGGACGGGCCCCGACGACGAGCCGACGGCCTGGGCCGGACTCGGCACGGCGGTCGAGGGGTTTCCCAACCGGGCCGAGCTCCTCGACCGCTACGCCAAGGTCTCGGGGCGCGACCTCGGCGCCATCGACTTCTACGTGGCGTTCGCCTTCTGGAAGCTGGCGTGCATCCTCGAGGGCGTGTACGCCCGCTACCTCGGCGGTGCCCTCGGCGACGTCGACCGCAACGAGGTCTCCGCCTTCCGGGTCCAGGTCGAGCGAGCGTCGGAACTGGCCGAGCGCACGCTGGAGCGTCTGGCGTGACCGAGCCGGTCACCATCCACGAGCAGCTCGAGCTCGACGAGCCAGTGCTCGTCACCATGCTCGTGGGCTGGATCGACGCCGGCGCGGCGGCGGCCACAGCCATGAACGTGCTCGAGAACGAACTGGCGGCGCGGCCCGTGGCCACCTTCGACAGCGACACGTTCATCGACTACCGCGCCCGCCGCCCCACCATGCTGTTGCGCGACGGCGTCAACACCGATCTCGTGTGGCCCGACACTCGCCTCCTGGCCGGACGCGACTCGGCCGGCCACGACGTCCTGCTGCTGACGGGGCACGAGCCGGATGCGAACTGGCGGTTGTTCGTCGACCGCGCCGCGGGACTCGCCGGCGACCTCGGGACGCGCCTGATGGTCGGCCTGGGCGCCTATCCCTTCGCGACGCCGCACAGCCGGCCGTCGCGCCTGTCGATCACGGCCAACTCGGCCGAGGTCGCCGGATCCCTTCCGTACCTGCGCAACTCGTTGGACGTGCCGGCCGGCATCGAGGCCGCCCTCGAGCGCCGCTTCGCCGAGATGAGCCTCCCCGCCGTCGGACTGTGGGCCCAGGTACCGCACTACGTCTCCAACGTGCCGTACCCCGACGCCTCCGTGGCGCTCCTCGAGGGGCTCAACGAGGTGGCCAGCCTCCGGACCGAAGGCGTGGCGCTGCGCAACGACGCCGCCGCCCATCGGACGCGACTCGACGAGCTCGTGAAGCAGTCCGACGAGCACATGGCGATGGTGCGCCAGTTGGAGGTGGCGTACGACGCCGCCACCGTGGAGCCGTCGCCGACCGGGCTGCTCGGCCCCCTGCCGACCGGCGACGAGCTGGCCGCCGAGCTCGAACGGTTCCTGCGCGACCAGGGCTCCTGACCGCCGCCAGGGTGCGGCGCCCGACGGCCGCGCACTACCGTCGCCGCTCATGAAGGTTGATGGGGGCATCGGGTTCGATCTGACCAAGGCTGGGGCTGAGGCCAAGGAGCGGGAGGAGGCGGGCTACTCCGGCGTGTGGACGGCGGAGACCAGCCACGACCCGTTCCTGCCGCTGCTGCTCGCCGCCGAGCGCACCGAGCAGGTCGAGCTGGGCACGTCGATCGCGGTGGCGTTCGCCCGCAATCCGATGCTGCTCGCCAACACCGGCTACGACCTGCAGGCGTACTCGAAGGGCCGCTTCATCCTCGGGCTCGGTAGCCAGATCAAGCCGCACATCACCAAGCGGTTCTCCATGCCGTGGAGCCATCCGGCGGCGCGCATGCGCGAGATGATCCTCGCCATCCGGGCCATCTGGGACTGCTGGAACAACGGCACCAAGCTCGACTTCCGCGGCGACTTCTACACCCACACGCTGATGACGCCCTTCTTCAATCCCGGCCCGAACCCGTACGGCACACCGAAGATCTTCCTGGCCGGTGTGGGCGAGCTGATGACCGAGGTCGCCGGCGAGGTCGCCGACGGATTCCTCTGCCACGGCTTCACCACCGAGAAGTACCTCCGCGAGGTCACCATCCCGGCCCTCGAGCGCGGCCGAGCCAAGGCGGGCAAGACGATGGAGGGCTTCGAGATCGTGGGGCCGAGCTTCGTCGTCACCGGCACCGACGAGAAGGAGCTGACCGACGCGTCCAAGGGCACGAAGCAGCAGATCGCGTTCTATGGCTCGACACCGGCCTACAAGCCGGTGCTCGAGCTGCACGGATGGGGCGGCCTCCAGGACGAGCTCAACACGCTCTCGAAGC